>JBKJON010000568.1:0-7632 GCA_046595715.1 Marmoricola sp. | reverse complement strand
GACACCACCGGTCAGGCGTCCGGCTCCCAGCTCACCGGCCTCGTCCGGATCGCCGCCACCATGAAGTACGACGGGGCCAAGGCCGCCGGCACCGGCATGATTCTGACCTCTAACGGCGAGGTCGTGACCAACCACCACGTCGTCGAAGGCGCCACCTCCATCACGGTGAAGGTGATGTCGACAGGCGAGAGCTACACCGCCCGGGTGGTCGGCACGGACGCCACCGATGACGTCACTGTGCTCCAGCTCGTCGGCGCCTCGGGGTTGGCCGTGGTCGCCACCGACGCCGACGGCGTCGCGACCGGCGACGCGGTGACGGCCGTCGGCGACGGGAACGGGACGGCCGACCACCTGAGCTCGGCCACCGGCTCCGTGCTGGCGACCGGCCGGTCGATCACCACCCAGAGCGAGGGCACCGCGTCGCGCGAGCGGCTCACTGACCTCATCGAGATCAGCTCCGAGGTCGTGGGCGGCTACAGCGGCGGCGCGACCTACGACGCCGGCGGCGAGGTGGTCGGTATGACGACCGCCGCCTCGAGCGGCACTTCCGACATCGTGGGCTACGCGATCCCGATCTCCAAGGTGCTGACCGTCGCCGACGACCTGACCAGCGGGGTCACCAACACCGCGTACGACTACGAGCAACCGGCCTTCCTGGGGATCGGTCTGGGCCGTGGCATCACCGTGCAGGGGGCGTACGACGGCACCCCGGCCGCCGACGCCGGGATCGGGGCCGGCGACCAGATCACCTCGGTCGGCGGGATCAAGACGACCACGGCCACCCAGCTCCGGGCGGCCATCGCCAGCCACTCCCCCGGCGACGACGTGAGGATCACCTGGACCGGCACGAGCGGCACCAGCCACAGCGCCACAGTCACCCTGGCCACGGGCCCGGTCGAGTAGGCGCGGCCCCGCCTCCGTCATACAGCCCGGTCACCACAGCGACCAGGACGTAGGACGCACGGCCGCAACCCACGCACGGCCGCACAACCCCGGCCGGACCCCCAGCAGCCCGGCGAACCTCAGCGCTTCCGCTTCTCCCGCGGCCTCACCTGGAGGCTGATCGGAGTGCCGACGAAGCCGAACTCCTCGCGCAGACGGCGCTCGATGAACCGCTCGTAGCCGGCGTCCAGCTTGCCGCTGGTGAACAGCACGAACGTGGGCGGGGCGGTGGTGGCCTGGGTACCGAAGAGGACCCGGGGCTGCTTGCCGCTCCGCACGGGGTGCGCGTGCTCGGCGACGAGACGCCCGAGGAACGCGTTCAGCTGACCCGTGGTGACCCGGGTCTCCCAGCCCTCGAGCGCCTTCTCCAGGGCGGGGACGATGCGGTCGATGTGCCAGCCGGTGCGAGCGGTGATGTTGATCCGCGGCGCCCACTGCACCTGCACGAGGTCGCGCTCGATCTCGCGGTCGAGGTAGTAACGGCGCTCCTCGTCGACCAGGTCCCACTTGTTGAAGGCGATCACCAGCGCACGACCGGACTCACGCACCGTCTGGATGATCCGCATGTCCTGCTCGGAGACCGACTGCGAGCCGTCGATGACCAGCACGGTCACCTCGGCGCGCTCGATGGCGGTCTCGGTGCGCAGCGAGGCGTAGTACTCGTGCCCCGACGCGGTCTTCACGCGCTTGCGGATGCCCGCCGTGTCGATGAAGCGCCAGGTCCGCCCGCCCAGCTCGATCAGCTCGTCGACCGGGTCGACGGTCGTGCCCGACGCGTCGTCGACGACGACGCGCTCCTCCCCCGCGAGCCTATTCAGCAGCGAGGACTTGCCGACGTTGGGGCGACCGATGATCGCGATGCGCCGCGGACCTCCGACGGGCTCGAACGACTCGGCCGGGGTCTCGGGCAGCGCCTTGAGCACCGCGTCGAGGAGGTCGCCCGAACCGCGACCGTGTAGGGCGGAGACCGGGATCGGCTCCCCCAGTCCCAGGTTCCACAGCCCGTAGGCCTCCGCCTCGGCGCGCTGGTCGTCCACCTTGTTCGCCGCGAGTACGACGGGTTTGCCGGACTTGCGCAGGATCCGGACCACGGCCTCGTCGTGGTCGGTGACCCCGACCCCGGCGTCGACCACGAACATCACCGCGTCCGCGATGTTCACGGCGATCTCGGCCTGGGCGCGGATGCTCTCCGCCAGCCCACGCGCGTCGGGGTCCCAGCCGCCGGTGTCGACCACCGTGAAGGCGCGGCCGTTCCAGTGCGCGTCGTAGGAGACCCGGTCACGGGTGACGCCGGGCTTGTCCTCGACGACGGCCTCACGCCGGCCGATGATGCGGTTGACC
Source organism: Marmoricola sp. (assembly GCA_046595715.1). GTDB lineage: Bacteria > Actinomycetota > Actinomycetes > Propionibacteriales > Nocardioidaceae > Marmoricola. The sequence continues at coordinate 5,349 of JBKJON010000568.1, read as the reverse complement.
AGCGTCGACTTGCCCACGTTGGGGCGGCCGACGACGGCCAGGATGGGAACGCGCACGTCGGCGGTTCCGGGTTCGGTGTCCTGAGTACTCATGCCTTCTTCTTCTCGCGCTTGGGACCGAGCGGGCCGGGCAAGGTCATGCCGGTCTTCTGCTCGGCCACTCGGATGGTCTGGAGGATGGCCGCGGTGACGACCTGGGCGGCGGCGTCCACCTGCTGCTGGGTGCGCGGCCACGGCCGGCGCTCGAGCAGGACGGGGTCGCCGAAGGTCATCGCGATGCGGCTGCCTCGCGGGGGGATCGAGCCGTCGGAGCCGCCGGGCATCCGGGTGCCCAGGAAAGACACCGGCACCACCGGGGCTCCACTGACCAGGGCCAGGTAGCCCGCCCCGGCGCGCGGCGAGATCATGTCGCCCGGTCCGCGTGCGCCCTCGGGGAAGACACCGACGGCCTGGTCGGCCTCCAGCGCCCTCACCGCGGTCCGGATGGCGAGCACGTCGACGTGGCAGCGGTCGAGCGGGATCTGTCCCGAGTAGGTCAGCAACGTGCCGATCGCCCCGGAGAACATCTCCTCCTTGGTCAGGGCGTGCACCGGCCGCGGCGAGCAGATCGCGAGCAGCGGCCCGTCGAGCCACCCGACGTGGTTGGCCGCCATCACGAGCGGGCCGGTCACCGGGACCTTCTCGGCACCATGGATCTCAAGGTCGTACCAGCCGCGCAGCAACGCCTGCGCCAGTGGACGACCCGCCGAGAGCAGCCTCGTGCGTGGTTCGCGCACCCCGGTGGTCGAGGGAAGCTCTCCACCGTCGATGGGGAGAGCGCCAGTCATGTCCGGCTCATCCCGTCGACCCCGCGGACGGGGGCGGGCCCGAGTGGGCACCCACTGCCTGGTCGACGATGTCGACGACCTGCTGGACGACCTCGTCCAGGGAGTAGGGAGTGGTGTCGAGGTGGATCGCACCCTCGGGCATGGTCAGTGGGGCGGCCGCACGGCCGCTGTCGATGGTGTCGCGTCGGAGCAGGTCGGCCCGGGTGGCCTCGACGTCGCCGGCGCCGTTCTCCGCCGTACGCCGGGCCGCCCGCGCCGCGGGGTCCGCGGTCAGGAACAGCTTCACCTGCGCGTCGGGGGCGACGACCGAGCCGATGTCGCGACCTTCGACGACGATCCCGCCCACCCCGATGATCGAGCGCTGCAGATCCAGCAGTCGCTGGCGCACCTCGGGGACCGAGGCCACCGCGCTGACGTGGTCGGTCACCTCCTGGGTGCGGATCGCGGCCGCGACGTCATGGCCGTCGACGGTGATGGTGGGGTTCTCGGGGTCGGTGCCCGAGACCAGCGTGGCGTGCGGCGCCTGGTCGGCGATGGCCGAGGAGTCCTCGAGGTCGACGTCGTGCTTCAGCATCCAGACGGTCACCGCACGGAACTGGGCCCCCGTGTCGAGGTAGCGCAGACGCAGCCGGGACGCGACGCCGCGCGCCGTGCTCGACTTGCCCGAACCCGAGGGCCCGTCCATCGCCACGACGACGCCGTTGATCCCGGAGACTGATCCTGGGACGGATCCGCTGATGGACACTGCACGTACTCCCGCTGTCTCGACTCCCCCGGCGGGGCATTGCAAGGGCCAACCTTACCGGTGAGTGAGCCATTCCCTGGTCTCGAGCGAGCTGCGCAGCGACTCGGCGGCTGTGTCCTGCACCACCAGCTCCACCAGACCCACCGGACGCCCGGGGTCGTGGTCGATGTAGAGGTCCTCGATGTTGACCCCGATCTCGCCCACGTCGGCGAACAGGCGGGCCAGCTCGCCCGGGTTGTCCGGCACCGAGACGAAGACCGAAGCGGTCGCCAGCGGCGGCCCACCGTGCTTGCCCGGGATGGCCCGGGTGCCGGTCACCCCGCGCGTCAGGATCTCCCCGAGGGTGTCCGGGTCGCCGCTCGCGAGCACCTCGACGAGCCTGGCCAGGTCGTCCTGCACGTCGCGCAGGATCTCGCCCACCGCCGCGTGGTTGGACCGCAGGATCTGGGACCACATGTCCGGGTCACCCGCGGCGATCCGGGTCACGTCGCGCACTCCCTGCCCGGACAGGGAGAGGTGGTCGGGCTGGGCCTCGGCGAGCTGGCCCGCGGTCAGGACGGCCAGCAGGTGCGGCAGGTGGGAGGTGCGTGCTACGGCCCGGTCGTGCTCGACCGGCGAGAGCCGCACGGGCTCGGCGCCGCAGAGCTCGGCCAGGGCCTCGACCAGGCGGATCGCCTCCGGTGAGGAGTGCGTGTGCGGCGTGATCGCCCACGGGCGGCCGTCGAAGAGCACGGCCGTCGCGGCCAGCGGACCGGACCTCTCGCTCCCGGCCATCGGGTGACCGCCCACGTAGCAGGCCAACAGGTCCTCGGTGGCATGGTCGGCGATGCGCTCGAGCAGCAGGCTCTTCACGCTGCCCACGTCGGTCACGACTCCGCCGCGCTCGAGGGCCTCGACGACCGCGTCCGGGATGTGGTCAGGGGGTACGGCGACCACCGTGAGCTGGGCAGCGCCCTCGGGCGGCGCCGGGGTGCCGGCCCCGAGGCCGCTGGCGGTGCGGACGTGCTCGTGGTTGGTGTCGGTGAGCCAGACCTCGAGACCCGCCTGACGGGCGGCCAGGCCGACGGAGGTCCCGAGCAGGCCGGCGCCGACCACGTGGATCGGGCCCACCAGCTCATTCATCGGGCACCTCCCGCACCCGGGCCAGGTCACGGCGCAGGGCCGCGGCACCGTGCAGGTAGACGTGGGTGACGTCGTGGCGTGCGAGGTCGGTCTCGACGTGCGCCATCATCCGCACCACCCGTGGCATCGAGCCCTCGATCTCGAGCTCGCGGGCACAGATGAGGGGTACGTCGTCGAAGCCCAGCTGCCGGGCGGCGTACGCCGGGAACTCGGCGTGCAGGTCGGAGGTGGCGGTGAAGATGATGCTGATGAAGTCCTCGACCTCGAGCTCGTTGGCCTCCGTGACACCGCGGACCATCTCGGCGACCCGGTCGAGCATGTGGTCGCGGGTGTCGGTCTCCAGCTGGGTGGCACCTCGCACGGCGCGGACGGACACGCTTCCTCCTGGGCTGGGGGATGCCCGACGAGAATCGGGACGAACCGAGACTACAAGCCTGCTGCGTCGAGCAGGGTGCCGATCTCGCTTTCGTCGAGCTCGCGCAGGCTCCCCTGGTTGATGCCGGCCAGCCGGACCGGTCCGATCTGGGTGCGGGTGAGTCGTCGTACGGGATGCCCGACGTGGTCGAGCAGCCTACGCACGATGCGGTTGCGCCCCTCGTGGATGACCAGCTCCACCAGCGAGCGCTCGCCGTGGGTCGAGCGCACCTTCGCCGCGCTGACCTGCACCGGGCCGTCGTCGAGGGTGACCCCGTCCCTCAGCTTCTGGAGGGTCTCCCGCCTGACGAGGCCCTCGACCTCGGCCACGTAGGTCTTGTCGACCTCGAAGGAGGGGTGGGCCATGTGGTGGGCGAAGTCGCCGTCGTTGGTGAGCAGGATCAGGCCCTCGGTGTCGGTGTCGAGCCGACCGACGTGGAAGAGCCGCTCGGGCCTGTCCCCGACGAAGTCGCTCAACGTCGGCCTCCCCTCGGGGTCCGACATGGTCGAGACGACACCACGCGGTTTGTTGAGCACGAGGTAGACGTGGTCGGTGATCGGTGGCAGCCGGCGGCCCTGCACCCGGACGCGAGCCTTGCGGGGGTCGACCTTGGTGCCGAGCCGGGTGACCACCTCGTCGTCGACCTCCACCTCGCCTGCAAGCATGAGCTCCTCGCACTTGCGCCTGCTGGCGACGCCCGACTGGGCCAGCAGCTTCTGCAGCCGGACCAGGCCCTGGTCGTCGGTCTCGATCTCCCTCATTCGTCCATGGTCGCTGAGGGCTCGACGGTGGGCGACACCGGCTGCACGACCTCGCTCACGCGGGCCACCTCGGCCTCGTCGTCGAAGTCCTCGACGCCGGGGAGCAGGGGCGCCAGCTCGGGCAGCTCGTCGATCGAGGTGACGCCGATCCGCTCCAGGAAGTAGGTCGAGGTCCGGTAGAGGTGCGCGCCGGTCTCCTCGTCCCTGCCGGCCTCCTCGACCAGCCCGCGGTTGAGCAGGGTGCGCATCACGCCGTCCACGTTGACTCCGCGGATGGCGGAGACCCGGCTGCGGCTGACGGGCTGCTTGTAGGCGACCACGGCCAGCGTCTCGAGCGCGGCCTGGGTCAGCCGCGCCTGCTGGCCCTCGAGCACGAACTTCTCCACCACCGGCGCGAAGTCCTCGCGGGTGTAGTAGCGCCAGCCGCCGGCCACGTTGCGCAGCTCGAAGCCGCGACCGGACTCGTCGTACTCCACGGCGAGCGCGGCCAGGGCCTCGTTCACCTCGAGCACGGGATAGCCCACCGCGCTGGCCAGGGTCGAGTCGTCGAGCGGCTGGTCGGCGACCATGAGCACGGCCTCGAGCGCCGGCCGCAGTTCGGCCAGCGGCACCTCGAGGGTCTCGCTCTCGGTGCGGTTGTCGGATCCGGCCTCGGCCTCGGGCTCGAACTCGGGCTCCGCTGGAGTCTCCGCTGCGGTTTGCTCTGTGGTGTCCCTTGGGGCCGCGTCGAAGGTGTCCGTGGTCATGCGTCCTCCTCGGGGGGGGCTGTCTGCTCAGGATGCGCCTCGGGCGGCAACCCGTCGAACTCGTCGTTGATCTCGATCTCGGCGTCGTCCTCGCCGGTCCAGCGGATGCTCAGCTCGCCGAGAGGGGTCATCTGGTCGAAGGCGACGACCCCCTCGCGGAACAGCTCCAGCAGGGCGAGGAAGCGGGCCACCCTGGTCATCACGTCGGGTGCGTCCGCGGCGAGGGCCCGGAAGGTCATCGTGCCGGAGCCCTGCAGCCGGCCGACCACCACCGTGGCCTGCTCGCGCACGCTCACGGTCGGGGCGTGGATGTGGCCGAGCCCGATCATCTCGGGCTCGGGCCTCGGCTCCAGCGCGCGGGCCGCCAGACCGGCGAACTCCTGCAGACCGAGACCGATCAGCACCTCGGGCAGCAGGGTGGCGAAACGCTCCTCCAGGCCCACCGAGCGCGGGTGGCGGAGCGACTCCCCGGCCATCCGGTGGTCGAGGATGTCGGCGACCTGCTTGAACGCCTTGTACTGCAAGAGCCGCGCGAACAGCAGGTCCCGCGCCTCCAGAAGGGCGAGGTCCTCCTCGTCCTCCACGTCGCCCTGGGGCAGCAGCCTGGCGGCCTTGAGGTCGAGCAGTGTGGCGGCCACGACGAGGAACGACGTCGTCTGCTCGAGGTCCCACGCCCCACCCAGGCCCTTGACGTGGGAGATGAATTCGTCGGTGACCTCCGAGAGTGCGACCTC
>JBKJON010000063.1:0-14743 GCA_046595715.1 Marmoricola sp. | reverse complement strand
CGATGCGGTCGTCCTCGACCACGATGAAGTTCTGCCCGGCGCCGGGGACCCCGGAGAGGCCGAGCACCATCGCGGGCCTCGAGGGGTCCGCCTGGTCGATGGTCTCGCCATGCTCGTCGAGCATGGCGCGCACCCGGCCGTACGCCGGGCCGGCCACGATCGAGTCGCCGACGCGCAGGGTTCCGCGCTGGACCAGGATCGTTGCCACGGGGCCACGACCACGGTCCAGGTGTGCCTCGATCACGAGGCCCTGGGCGTCCTGGTCGGGGTTGGCCCGCAGGTCGAGCGAGGCGTCCGCAGTCAGCACGACCGCCTCGAGCAGCTTGTCGAGGTTCAGGTGGGACTTGGCCGAGACGTCGACGAACATGACGTCGCCGCCGTACTCCTCGGGCACCAGGCCGTACTCGGTCAGCTGGCCACGGACCTTGGTCGGGTCGGCGTCCGGCTTGTCGATCTTGTTGACCGCGACCACGATCGGGACACCGGCTGCCTTGGCGTGGTTGAGCGCCTCGACCGTCTGTGGCATCACACCGTCATCGGCGGCCACGACGAGCACCGCGATGTCGGTCGCCTGGGCGCCACGAGCACGCATGGCGGTGAAGGCCTCGTGGCCCGGGGTGTCGATCAGCGTGATCGTGCGGTCAGTGCCGTCGACCTGGGTGTGGACCTGGTAGGCACCGATGTGCTGGGTGATGCCACCGGTCTCCTTGGCGACGACGTTGGCCGTGCGCAGCGCGTCGAGGAGCTTGGTCTTTCCATGGTCGACGTGACCCATGACGGTGACGACCGGAGGACGTGCCTCGAGCATGTCCTCGTCGCCCTCGTCCGACCCGAACTGCAGGTCGAAGGAGTCGAGCAGCTCGCGGTCCTCGTCCTCGGGGGAGACGACCTCGACGACGTAGTTGAGCTCCTCACCGAGGAGCTGCAGCGTGGCGTCGTTGACCGACTCCGTCGCCGTGACCATCTCGCCCAGGTGGAACAGCATCTGCACCAGCGATGCCGGGTCGACACCGATCTTCTCGGCGAAGTCCGTCAGCGAGGCACCGCGCGCCAGGCGAACGGTCTCGCCGTTGCCCTTGCGGACGCGCATGCCGCCAATGGTCGGCGCTTCCATCTGCTCGAACTCTTGACGACGAGCGCGCTTGGACTTTCGTCCTCGGCGCGACGGGCCGCCCGGGCGCCCGAAGGCACCCTGCGTGCTGCCGCGTTGGCCGGGACGACCACGACCGGGACCACCCGGACGTCCGCCGGGTCCGCCACCAGGGGCGCCACCGGGGGCACCGCCCATGCCGCCGCCGGGTGCGCCACCGAAACCGCCGCGGCCGGGAGGGCCACCGCGTGCCGGAGCACCGCCGGGGCCACCACGGGCGCCGCCGGGTCCACCGGGTCCACCGGGACCACGACCACCGGGTCCACCGGGGCCGGGACGTCCGCCGGGGCCGCCACCGAAGGCGGCCGGGGACTTGGGCATCATCGCCGGGTTGGGGCGGGGCATGCCGTCGCGTCCCGCGGGTGGGCGGGGCGGACGCTGCTGGTCACCGCTCGGGCTCGCCGGGGCACCAGGAGCCACGGGTGCGGCACCGGGGGTGGGAGCCGGCCGGCTGCCCATGCCCTGGGTCGAGGAGAACGGGTTGTTGCCCGGACGCGGGGCGCCGGGACGGGGGGCACGAGGACCGGGCTTGAAGCCGGCACCCGCACTCGCGGCCGGGGCTTCTTCGCCACCGGTCTCGGGCTCCGCCGCGGGCGGCGCCTCCGGGGCTTCCGGCGCCACCGGAGTGGCCGGCTGAGCCGCCTCGGGCTGGATCTCCGGCTCGGGCTCGGGCTCGGGCACTGCCTGGACGCGCGGCCGGGGGCCGGGCGTGAAGCGGGGTGCGGCCGGCTCGGTCGTGGCTGCGGGTTGCGCGACCTCGGGCTCGACGGCCGGCGCCTCGGCGGCGGGCGCCGCGCTCTCGGCGCTCTCGACGGGCTCGGCCGGCCTGGCGGGTGCCTTCTTGGCTGCCTTCTTGGCGGCCTTGACCTCTGCCTTGGCAGCGAGATCGACGCCGTACTTGTCCTCGAACCGCTTGACGACGGGCGGTTCCACCGTGGAGCTGGGTGCCTTCACGAACTCACCGAGCTCGCCCAGCATTGTCAGGACGTCCTTGGACGGGACGTCGTACTTCTTGGCGAGTTCATGGACTCGGACCTTGGCCACGTGTTTCCTCCTGGTCCGAGTCCCTTTTCTTCGAAAAAGGGCGGCTGCGGACCGCTAGTTGATGTGCATGCTCATCGCGCTGTACTCATTGCGGTGGGTCTCATCGCAGGCTCATGAGCTGGTGCTCCCGTTCTTGGTGGGTACTGCTGTCGGTTCGGTGTGCTGCTGTGCGAGGTGCTCCCGCAACCGCTCCAGCCTCAGCGCGCCCGCCTGTTTTCCGGGGCCACCGGAATCATGCCGGAGGGCCCTGGAGAAGGCACGTTTGCGTTCAGCGAGTGCGAGACATTCAGACGTCGGGTGCAGGTGCGCCCCACGTCCAGGTGCGGTGCCACTCGGGTCGGGCGTGACGAACCATTCACGGCTCTCCTCGTCCGTCCCTGCGACGATCCGCAGCAACTCACGCTTGGTGGCTCGCGCCCGACAACCGATGCACGTGCGGACAGGACCGTCCGTGCGCTTCGGGATGTCGAGTTGTGGAACCACCGGCCAACACTCTACCGGGGTCACGGCGCTTAACCGAACCGAGCACGTGTTCCGAGGCGACCGCGGATCACTCGGGAGGGGCGATCGGCGCCTCGTCCGACCGGATGTCGATGCGCCAACCGGTCATCCGGGCGGCCAGGCGGGCGTTCTGCCCCTCCTTGCCGATCGCGAGGGACAGCTGGAAGTCAGGGACCACGACGCGTGCCGAGCGGGTCGCCTCGTCCACCACGGTCACGCTCGAGACCCGGGCCGGGCTGAGGGCGTTGCCGACCAGCGTCGCCGGGTCGTCGGACCAGTCGATGATGTCGATCTTCTCGCCATGGAGCTCGTTCATGACCGCGCGCACCCGCTGACCCATCGGTCCGATGCAGGAGCCCTTGGCGTTGACGCCGGGCACGTTGGACTTCACCGCGATCTTGGTGCGGTGCCCGGCCTCGCGGGCGATGCCACAGATCTCGACGGTGCCGTCGGCGATCTCGGGCACCTCGAGGGCGAAGAGCTTCTTCACCAGGCTGGGGTGGGTGCGCGACAACATCACCTGAGGACCACGCATGCCCTTGCGCACGCTGATCACCAGGCACTTGATGCGGGTGCCGTGGGAGTAGTCCTCGTCGGGGACACGCTCACCGGACGGCAGCAGCGCCTCTAGCTTGCCGAGGTCGACCATCACGTCGTCGGGGTTGCGGCCCTGCTGGATCAGCCCGGAGACGATGTCGCCCTCCTTGCCCACGAACTCCCCGAACTTGCGCTCGTCCTCGGCGTCGCGCAGTCGCTGCAGCATGATCTGCTTCGCGGTCGTGGCAGCGATCCGGCCGAATCCCTCGGGTGTGTCCTCGTACTCCGCGACGACGTTGCCCTCGTCGTCCTTCTCCTGCGCCATCACCGTGACGTGACCCGTCTTGCGGTCGAGCGAGACCCGGGCGTTCTCCTGCCCGTCGTGGGACTTGTGGTAGGCCGTGAGCAAGGCCTGCTCGATGGCCTCGACCAGCACCTCGAAGGAGATCTCCTTCTCCCGCTCCAACATCCGCAGGATGCTCATGTCGATGTCCACTAGTCGGTCTCCTTCTTGAACTCGATCTGGATCTTGGCCCTCTTCACCTCGGCGTACTCCACACGGAGCTCCTCGCCCTCGACGTCGAGGACTGCTCCGTCGCCGTCGGACGCGGTGATCCGACCGGTCACCGGCTCACCCTCGCTGAGAGTGACCTTGACCAGCCGTCGCAGGTTGCGCCGCCAGTGGCGCGGCAGGGCGAGTGGTCGCTCGACCCCGGGTGAGGACACCTCGAGGGTGAAGGGCTGTTCGCCCATGATGTTCGTGTCGTCGAGCACACGGGAGACCTCTCGGGTGGCGTCGGCGATGTCGTCCATCGTCACGCCGCCGTCCTTGTCGATGGCGACACGAAGGACGCGCCGCTTGCCGGCGCTGGAGAGGTCAACAACTTCCAGGTCGAGCCCGAGGTCCCCGATCGGTCCCCTCAGCTCCTGAGTGAGACGATCCCTGGTGTCCGCCATCGGCATGGCCCCAGACCTCCCTGCTGCTGTGCTGTTGTGTGTGCTCACCCTAGCCCCACCCGCCACACGCCCCGACCATCGCGGCGCGGCCCCCGTTCCCACCACGGGCCTCGACCTACTATTCGTGCGTGGTCCACTCCCTGTCCCGACGGTCGCTGATGACCCTCACTGTGGGAGGGATGGCAGGGATCGTCGGCTGCAGCAACCGCCGGCCGGTCTCCGACGCCGACCAGCCGCCGAAGTCCTCCGGCGACCTGGCCCCCGACGTCTCGGTGGCCACGAGCGCGCTGGCCGAGATCCGCGCCGTGCGCACCGCAGCCAGCAGCACGCTCACCCGCTTCCCGGCGTCCCGGGCGAGGCTGGCTCCTCTCGTGAAGATGCACCTGGCCCACGAGGCGTCCCTGGCCGACGCGGTGCCCGATCGGGCCGACACGTCCGCCACCCCCACGCCCTACGTCGTCCCACCGAAGTCCGACGCCGCCTTCCGGAAGCTCGCGGCGAGTGAGCAGGGACTCCACGACCGCCTGGGCGGCTTCGCCCTCGCCGCGCAGAGCGGTGACTTCGCCCGGCTGCTGGCGAGCATGGGGGCCGCTGTCAGCCAGCGGCTCGTGGAGGGTCAGACGTGACCCCGGTCGAGGCGTTGCAGAAGGCGCTGGCCGCCGAGCACGCAGCCGTGCACCTCTACGGCCTGCTCGGCGCCCAGTCGTCGAAGTCCCAGAACCCGGTGCTGTTCGCCCAGCTCACCCGTGCGTACGGCGAGCACCGCGCCGCCCGCGACCAGCTGACCGCCCTGGTCAGCGCCAGGGGGGAGGACCCGGTCGCCGCGGAGACCGACTACGCCGCGCCCGGCCCGACGTCGACCGCGACCCAGATCCAGTCCGTCGCACGGACGGTCGAGCGTCGTGTCACCCGCACCTACGGCGAGCTCGTGGCCCACACCTCCGGGAGCGACCGTCGCTGGGCCATCACCGCTCTCGACGCCAGCGCTGTGCGTGAGATCGCGTTCGGGGTGGCGCCGCGCGACTTCCCTGGTCTCGGCTGACCCACCCGGCCCGGTCGACGCGACCGCCGCGGCAGCCCCACTAGGGTCGGGGTCATGAGTGAGTTCGACGCCGCCGAGTCGGCCGTCCAGGCAGCACTCGACGCAGGGGCCCGCTACGCGGACGCCCGGATGATGCACCGTCGTACCGAGTCGATGTCTGCGCGCAACGGGGAGGTCGAGGCCTTGGACCAGGACGCCAGCTCCGGCATCGGCGTACGAGCGCTCGTCGGGTCGGGCTGGGGCTTCTTCGCCGTGCCCGACCTCGGCAACCGCTCGGTGCGCGACGCCGGGGCCCGCGCCGCGGAGATCGCGGCCGCCAGCGCGCTGGTCAGCCACGCAGACTCCACCCTGGTGCCGAGCGAGGCCGTCACCGGCTCGTGGGCCAGCGACTGCGAGGTGGACCCGTTCACCGTGTCCCTCTCCGACAAGGGCGACCTGCTCGTGCGGGCGACGAACACGATGCGCGAGAACGGCGCGGCCATCGCCGAGGGTCAGTACCAGATCTGGGACACCGAGAAGTGGTTCGTCTCCAGCGAGGGTCACCGCATCGACCAGCACATCCGCGAGAGCGGCGCCGGGATCATGTCGACCGCGATCGGCGAGAGCGAGACCCAGCGACGGTCGTGGCCGGCCGCGCGAGGGCAGTACGGCACCCGCGGGTGGGAGTTCGTCGAGGGCCTCGAGCTCGAGGCGAACGCCGCCCGCGTCGGGGCCGAGTCGCGCGAGCTCCTCACCGCTCCCCTGTGCCCGTCCGGCGAGACCACGCTGATCCTCGGTGCCGAGCAGCTCGCGCTGCAGATCCACGAGTCCGTGGGGCACGCCATCGAGCTCGACCGCATCCTCGGCTGGGAGGCGGCGTACGCCGGGACCTCGTGGCTCGACCTCGCCCAGCTCGGGTCCCTGAAGTACGGCTCCGAGCTGATGAACATCACGATCGACCCGAGCATCCCCGGCGCTCTGGGCTCCTTCGGGTACGACGACGAGGGCACCCCTGCCACCAAGCGGGACGCCGTGCGCGAGGGGATCTGGGTCGGCGTGCTCGCCGGCCGCGACTCGGCCGCGGTGGCCGGTCTCGACTACGGCGGCAGCGTCCGCTCCGACGGGTGGGCACGGCTGCCGATGGTGCGGATGACCAACGTGGGCCTGGAGCCAGGACCGCACAGCTTCGAGGGGATCATCGCGGAGACCGACGACGGGATCTACATGGAGACCAACCGTTCCTGGTCGATCGACGACCGCCGGCTGAACTTCCAGTTCGGCACCGAGGTCGGTTACGAGGTGAAGAACGGCCAGCTCGGGCGGCTGCTGCGCAACCCGACCTACACCGGCATCGGCCCGCAGTTCTGGTCCTCGATGGACATGCTCTCGAGCGACGTCGTCGCGTGGGGCACGCCGAACTGCGGCAAGGGCCAGCCGGGACAGACCGGCCACACGGGGCATCCCTCGGCGCCGGCCCGGTTCCGCAACGTGCGGGTGGGGGTGCGGGCATGAACCACCCGACGAGACCGCTCGCTTCTCTCACGTTTCCGAGGGGACCCCGAAAATGAGTGAGTCCAGCCTGGCCCGCAAGGCCGTCCAGCTCGCCGAGGCTGCCGCGCATGGCGCGGAGGTCTCGGCCAAGGTCGACCGCCACCGCCTGTCCCTGACCCGGTTCGCCAACTCGGTCATCCACCAGAACGTCGCCCAGGACGGCACGACCGTGCGGCTCGTCGTGCACCTGGAGGGGCGTACGGCGTCCGGCTCGGCCAGCGTCGTCTCGAACGAGGACCTGCGCGACCTGGTGGCCCGGGTGGCCGACGCCGTACGCGCCGCGCCGCTCGACCACACCTGGCCTGGACTCGGCGGAGCAGCCAGTGCCGGGCACACCGAGGTCGTCGATCCCGAGACAGCCGCGGCCTCCCCGGCCGACAGGGCTCTGGTGGTGAAGGACTTCGTCGACGCCGCCGGCGGGCTGGAGACGGCCGGCTACGTCCGCACCAACTTCTGGACCGGTGCGTTCGCGAGCTCGGCGGGACACTCGGTCGTCGGCAAGGCCGTCGAGTGCGGCCTCTCCGGGATCGCCCGACTCGACGGCGCTGACGGCGTCGCCCGCTCGGCCCCCCTGCGCATCCGTGACCTCGACGGAGCGGCGCTGGGCGCCCGGGCCGCGGCCAAGGCGCGCGCCTGGAGCGAGCCGGTCGACCTGGCACCCGGGCGCTACGAGGTCGTCCTCGAGCCCACGGCCGTCGCGGACGTCCTCGGCAACCTGGCCTCGGCCGGCTTCAACGGCAGGGCCGTCAACGAGCGCACCTCGTTCGTCCGACCCGGCGAGGAGCAGTTCGATCCCTCCATCTCGATCATCGACGACCCGCAGGTCGTCGGTCTAGGCTACGACGACGAGGGCACCCCGAGGCGACGGCTCACGATGGTCAACGGCGGTCGCACGATGGCGGTGACCCACGACCGCCGGTCGGCGGCCGAGGGGGGAGCCACGAGCACGGGCCACGCCGAGGCCTCCGCGTTCGGGCCGGTGGCCCGACACCTCGGGCTGCTCCCTCGCGAACGAGGCGCTGTCGCCGCAGAGGTCGACGGTCCTGCCGCCGACTCGTCGGTCGCCGAGCTCGTCGCCGGCGTCGAACGCGGGATCCTGGTCTCGGACTTCTGGTACACCCGCATCCTCGACCCGCGCTCGTTGGCCATCACCGGGCTCACGCGCAACGGGGTGTGGCTGATCGAGGACGGCACGATCACCTCGCCGTTGAGCAACTTCCGGTTCACCCAGTCCTACGCGCAGGCCCTGGCCCCGGGCAACGTCCGCGCCGTGGGGCGTACGGCGGTCGCCGTCCCCGGCGACACCTACACGACCACGTCCCCGCGCTGGACCTGCCCGGCCCTGCACCTCGCGTCGTGGAACTTCACCGGGGGCGCGGCCGGTTGACCCCGGGCGTCAGACGATCCGGCAGCCATTGGCGCGTGGTCGGATGACGTCCTGCGGGACGTCATCTGATCTGGTCGTCGGGACAGCCACTTCGTATGACGTCCCGGCGCGCGTTTCCGCGTTTCCGCCTCCCTGCCTCACAGTCGGTCGAGGATCCCCGGGATCTCGGCCAGCCCGTGGGCCACAGCGTCAGGCGATCCCTCCGAGTGGCCCATCTGCTCGACCGGAATGACGCTGTGCGGGACGTGGATCGCCTTGAGACCGGCGTTCTGAGCGCCCCAGATGTCGTCGTAGAGCCGGTCGCCGACGTAGACGCACCGGCCAGGGTCCACCGCGCCGACCGCCTCCATCGCAGCCGCGAAGGCCTGCGGGGACGGCTTGGTCCACGGGATCTCGCTGGTGTAGACGTCACCGTCGAGGAGGTCGAGGACCCCGTCGCGCCGGAAGAAGTCCTCGTGCCAGGCCCGCGGCCAGATCGTGTTGGAGAGCACGCCGACCTTGAGCCCGCGCTCGCGCAGCGTGCGGAACAGCGGCACGACCTGCGGGTCGGTGCCGGTGTGCGGCTCCCAGAACTCGCGGTAGCGCCTCAGCAGCTCCGGGTCGTGCTCCAGCCCCGCCTCGGTGAACAGGTCGGCCACGGTCGAGCTCTGCTGGTGGTCACGGCTGCGGCCCCAGATCACCTGGTTGGCACCTCGCAGTGCCTCGACGTGCAGCTCCGGCCGATCCGAGGTCGCCACGACGGCGTGGGCCAGCGCCAGGGCCTCGGCGTGGAAGTCGATGTCGTGCCACCGGGTGAGCGTGCCGCCCCAGTCGAAGATGACCGCGTCGATCTGCATGGGGCCAGACCCTATGACGTCCCCGCCGTGCGCGCTTTCCGGCGCACTCGTAGGGTCACGGCATGGAGATGGACTACCGCCCGCTCGGCCACTCCGGGCTCATGGTCAGCGCCGTCGGCATCGGCTGCAACGCCTTCAGCCGCCGGGTCGACCAGGACGGCGTCGGCGAGATCCTCGATGCCGCCCAGGAGGTGGGGGTCACCCTGCTGGACACCGCCGACATCTACGGAGTCCGGCCCGGTGCCAGCGAGGAGCTCCTCGGTCACGCGCTCAAGGGTCGCCGCGACGAGTTCGTCGTGGCCACCAAGTTCGGCATGGACATGCAGGGGGCCAACGGCGCCGACCACGGCGTACGCGGGTCGAGGCGCTATGTCCGCCGGGCGGTGGAGGCCAGCCTGCGCCGGCTGCAGACCGACCACATCGACCTCTACCAGCTGCACGCCCCCGACGACGTCACTCCGATCGAGGAGACGCTGGCCGCGTTGAGCGAGCTGGTCCACGAGGGCAAGGTCGGCTACCTCGGATGCTCCAACTTCGCGGGGTGGCAGGTCGCGGACGCCGACTGGACCGCGCGCACCGGCGGCCACGAGCGCTTCGTCTCCGTGCAGAACCGCTACTCCCTCCTCGACCGTGAGCTCGAGGACGAGGTCGGCCCCGCCGCCGAGCAGTTCGGCCTCGGTGTGCTGCCGTTCTTCCCGCTCGAGTACGGCCTGCTCACCGGCAAGTACAAGCGCGGCCAGGAGGCACCCGAGGGTTCCCGCGCCGCCCTGGACCCCAGCCGCTCGGCCTGGCTGGCCGGCGCCGACTGGGACCGCATCGAGGCTCTCGAGGAGTACGCCACGGAACGCGACCTCTCCGTCCTCGACGTCGCGATCGCTGGTCTGGCGGCCCAGCCGGCTGTCTCGTCGGTCATCTCCGGCGCCACCCGCGCGGAGCAGGTCCGCACCAACGCCGCCGCGTTGCGGTGGGACCCCTCCGAGGCAGACCTCGCCGAGCTGAACAAGGTCTCCGGCGGCTGACACTCATCAAGGAGTCAATGCTCTGTTGATGGGCCCGTGGATGCCACCTACCGAGCTGCGGCGGGTCGCCGAGAGGTACCTAGGAACGCACCACTGAGACCAGGTGGTCGACCGCTTCGCCCACCGGCACCTCGGTGCGCTCGCCCGACCTGCGGTCCTTGACCTCGACCGTCCCCTCGGCGAGGCCACGGCCCACGGTCACGATCGTCGGCACACCGATCAGCTCGGCGTCCTTGAACTTCACGCCCGGGCTGACCTTGGGCCGGTCGTCGTAGAGGACCTCGACATCGTGCGACTCCAGGTCGGAGGCCAGCTGCGCGGCCGCTTCGAAGATCGTGACGTCCTTGCCCGTGGCGACGATGTGGACGTCGGCCGGGGCCACCGCGCGCGGCCAGACCAGTCCGAGCTCGTCGTGGTTGCCCTCGGCGATCACCGGCACGGCGCGCGAGACCCCGATGCCGTAGGAGCCCATCGTGACCGTCACCAGCTTGCCGTTCTCGTCGAGCACCTTGAGGCCCAGCGCCTCGGCGTACTTGCGACCCAGCTGGAAGATGTGGCCCATCTCGATGCCGCGCGCGGTCTCGAGGGTTCCCGACTCGCAGTTGGGGCACGGGTCGCCGTTGCGCACCTCGGCGGCCTCGATGGTGCCGTCACCGGTGAAGTCGCGGCCGGCGACCAGGTCGAGCACGTGGCTGCCCGGGACGTCGGCCCCGGTCACCCAGCGGGTGCCCTCGACGATGCGGGGATCGAGGACGTAGCGGATGCCGCTCGAGGAGTTCTTGCCGAGCGAGGCCGGGCCGATGTAACCCTTGACGAGGGACGGATGGCGAGCGAACTCCGCCTCGTCCATCGCCTCGATCTCGGTCGGCTCCATCATGCCCTCGAGCCGCTTCTGGTCGACCTCACGATCGCCGGGCAGGCCGATGGCCAACGGCTCGCGGGTTCCGTCGGCATGCGTGAGCACGACGAGGACGTTCTTGAGGGTGTCGCCCGCGGTCCAGGGCCGGTCGTCGCGGGGGTACGCCGCGTTGAGGTGGTCCACCAGCGTGGCGATGGTGGGTGTCTCGGGGGTCTGCTCCGCGTGGGCGGGCGGTGCGTCGTCGTAGGGCACCGGAGCGGGAGCACGCACCTGCACCGCCTCGACGTTCGCGGCGTAGTCGCAGCTCGTGCAGCGGACGTAGGTGTCCTCGCCGACGGGGCTGGTGGCGAGGAACTCCTCCGACTTCGAGCCGCCCATCGCACCACTGGTCGCCTTGACGATCACGTACGTGAAGCCGAACCGGTCGAAGGTCTTGATGTAGGCGTCACGGTGGGCGGCGTACGAGGCGTCCAGGCCGGCATCGTCGATGTCGAAGGAGTAGGAGTCCTTCATCACGAACTCGCGGCCCCGGATGAGCCCGGCTCGGGGCCGTGCCTCGTCGCGGTACTTCGTCTGGATCTGGTAGAGCGTGACCGGCAGGTCCTTGTAGGACGAGTACATGTCCTTGACCGCGAGGGTGAACATCTCCTCGTGCGTCGGTCCGAGCAGGTAGTCGTTGCCCTTGCGGTCCTTGAGCCGGAAGATGCCGTCGCCGTAGTCGGTCCAGCGACCGGTCGCCTCGTAGGGCTCACGGGGCAGCAGGGCCGGGAACTGCAGCTCCTGCGCGCCGATGGCGTCCATCTCCTCGCGGACGATCTGCTCGACCTTCTTGTAGACGCGCAGGCCCAGCGGAAGCCACGAGTAGATGCCGGGAGCAGCGCGCCTGATGTAGCCGGCTCGCACCAGCAGCCGGTGGCTGGGGACCTCGGCGTCGACCGGGTCCTCTCGGAGGGTGCGGACGAAGAGCTTCGACATACGGAGGATCACCGCGCAAGGCTAGCCGGGCAGGGCCTTCGGGGACGAAGTGGATAAGGGCGCACTCCACTAGGGTGGCGGCGTGGCCCTGTCTCCGCTGCGCTTGGACGACGCGCTCGTCGAGCGCGCACGCTCCCTCGCCGCCCACGGGCGCGCGGT
Source organism: Marmoricola sp. (assembly GCA_046595715.1). Lineage (GTDB taxonomy): Bacteria > Actinomycetota > Actinomycetes > Propionibacteriales > Nocardioidaceae > Marmoricola. The sequence continues at coordinate 2,747 of JBKJON010000063.1, read as the reverse complement.
GCTGGGCATCTGCGGTGCCCCCGGAGCCGGGAAGTCGACGCTGGCCGCGGCGCTGGTGGACCGGCTCGGCGAGGACGCGGTCGTCCTGCCCATGGACGGTTTCCACCTGCACGACGACGAGCTCGCCCTGCTCGGCCGCAACCAGCGCAAGGGCGCACCCGACACCTTCGACGTCGCCGGCTACACCGCCCTGCTGGCTCGGGTCCGCGCCGACACGGAGCTGATCGTCTACGCCCCTGAGTTCGACCGCGGGCTCGAGCTGTCGGTGGCCGGGGCCGTCGCCGTCCGGCCCGAGCACCGCCTCGTCGTCACCGAGGGCAACTACCTCCTCCACGAGGGCGACGGGTGGTCCGGCGTACGCCCCCTGCTCGACGAGGTGTGGTTCGCTGAGCAGGACGAGGCAACGCGTGTGGCACGCCTGGTCGAGCGGCACGTGGCCCACGGCAAGCCACCCGAGCTCGCCCGCGACTGGACGATGTCCTCGGACCAGCGCAACGCCGATCTCGTGAACGGCACGCGGGGCCGGGCCGACCTCGTCGTGCACGTCGACTGACGGGACACAGAACCAGCCCCGGGTCCTCAGAACATCAGGGTGGCGAAGGTCCCGACCTGCTCGAAGCCCGCCCGCGTGTAGGCCGCCCGCGCCGGCGCGTTGTGCGCGTTCACGTAGAGCGAGACGGCCGGCGCGATCTCGCGCAGGCAGATGTCGACGACGGTCGCCATGCCGGCGGCGGCGAGGTTCTCACCGCGCCGGTCGGGGCGGACGTAGACCCCCTGGATCTGGCAGGCGCTCGGTGTGGCGCAGGCGACCTCGGCCTTGAACACCACCTGCCCGTCCTCGATCCGGGAGAACGACCACCCACGCCCGATGAGCTGGTTCACCCGTGCCCGGTAGAGGTCCTTGCCGCCGTCGCTCTCCGGGGAGAGACCCACCTCCTCGGTGTACATCGCCACACAGGCCGGGTAGAGGACGTCTCCCTCCTGCTTGGTCGTACGTCGCACCAGCGGGTCGCCCTCCACGGTCGAGGGTGTCCTGGTCACCATGTGCGGCTGGTCCCAGCGGAAGTCGCGAGGCCGCGGCCAGTGGTCCTCCAGGCCGGCCCAGAGCCGCTCCACCGAGTCGTGCGGACCCACGATGGTCGAGCTCCGCGGACCACCGCGCACCGCCCGCTCCACGAAGGCCGCACAGGCCGCGTCCGTGGCGTTCACCGGCACCAGGTTGGCGCCCACGTGGCACATCGAGACGAGCCGGTCGTGTTCGAAGTAGCCCCACATCTCACCCCCGAGCCAGCGAGTGTCCAGCTGGGTGATCCGGGTGCGGTAGTCGGCGAAGACGTTGGTGACGGGGTCGCAGGCGACGAGGGCGAGCGCTTCCTGGACGTCGTTTGGGCCCAGCACGCGAACACTCTGGCTGGTCCTGACCACGCCCGGAGCCTACGACACGAGAGGTGGGACAGTTCCTCCCTCGGTCGGCAGACGTCGGGTCTACGGTGCCTCCATGCTCCGTCCCCGGCCCCGTGCCCGTGTCGTCGTACTCCCGTCCCTGCTGATGCTGGGTCTCCTGGCTGCCCTCGCCGGCTGCGGCAGCTCCGGTGACGAGGGCAGCAGCGCGGAGCCCAGCAAGGCCGCTGTCGCCTGCCGCAGCCAGTGGAAGGGCCTCGGCGAGGACGTCGACGGTCACGAGTCGGGGACCAACCCGTCCGCCCTGGCCTCGCGCTGGAACAACATCGCGGCCTCGGTCGACCACTACGCCACCGCGGCGTCGGCCGAGGACTGCGGCCAGACGCTGGACCAGGAGCGGACGTCCATCGTGGCGCTCACGGCCTTCGCGCCGAGGCTTGAGCCCTACGACATGGAGCTGCGGCTCGAGCAGGTGCAGGCGGACGCGCGGCGCTACGCCTCCGGCCCGCAGCCGTCCGCGCCGGCCCCGAGTCCCGACAAGAACCCCGACAGGTTGGGGGGCACGAACGACAAGCCCCAGCCGGGCCTGCGTGCACCCACCCCGGCCGCTGTCGGTCAGGCCCTGAAGACTCTCGCCGAGCAGGCCCCGGCGGCCACCGAGCAGCAGGGACCAGGTTGGGAGCAGGCAGAGGTCGTCGACCTCGCGGACGCGGCAGCGGTGAGGAAGACGATCAAGGACCTGGCCTTCCTCTCCAGCGAGAGCGAGGCCTACCGGGCGTGCACCCCGGCCCTGCTGGTGATCACCAGGGCGATGGCGACGACGGCGGACTGAGGCCTCAGGAGACGGTCACCGCAGCCGCGGACCCCTCCTCGGCCTCCATGCCCTCCGCGAGGCGCATGGCCTCCTCGATCAGCGTCTCGACGATCATCGCCTCGGGCACGGTCTTGATGACCTCGCCCTTGACGAAGATCTGACCCTTGCCGTTGCCCGAGGCGACGCCGAGGTCGGCCTCGCGGGCCTCGCCGGGGCCGTTCACGACACAGCCCATGACGGCGACGCGCAACGGAACCTCGAGACCGTCGAGCCCGGCGGTGACCTGCTCGGCGAGCGTGTAGACGTCCACCTGGGCGCGGCCGCACGAGGAGCAGGAGACGATCTCGAGCTTGCGCGGACGCAGGTTCAGGGACTGCAGGATCTGGATCCCGACCTTGACCTCCTCGACCGGGGGGGCGGACAGCGAGACGCGGATGGTGTCGCCGATGCCCTGGCTCAGCAGGGCACCGAAGGCGGTGGCCGACTTGATCGTGCCCTGGAAGGCGGGGCCGGCCTCGGTGACGCCGAGGTG
>JBKJON010000269.1:0-11546 GCA_046595715.1 Marmoricola sp. | reverse complement strand
GACGTCGTCACTGTCCAGGATCACGTAGGGATCGGAGCCGCCCAGCTCGAGCACGCACTTCTTGAGGTTCTTCCCGGCGATCGCGGCCACGACCGCACCGGCCCGCTCGGAGCCGGTCAGGGAGACACCCGCGATCCGGCGGTCACCGATCACCTGCTCGATCTGGTCGTGGGTGGCGAACACGTTGACGTAGGCACCCTCGGGCAGGCCGGCGTCCGCCATGATCTGCTGCACGGCCAGCGCACACTTGGGCACCGACTCAGCGTGCTTGAGCACGATGGTGTTGCCGAGCATCAGGTTGGGGGCCGCGAACCGGGCGATCTGGTAGAAGGGGTAGTTCCACGGCATGATCCCCAGCAGCGGCCCGATCGGGAGCCTCTGCACCATCGCCTGGCCGCCGGAGAACGTCTTGATCGGCTGGTCGGCCGCCAGCATGGGCCCCTCGTTCGCGAAGTAGTCGAAGATCTCGCCGCAGAACTCCGCCTCACCCCGGGACTCCTCCAGCGGCTTGCCCATCTCCTCGGTCGCGATCGCCGCCAGCTCACCCTGGCGCTCCACGAACAGCTCCGCGATCCGCTTGACCGTCTTCGCCCGCTCCGCGATGGGCACGTCGCGCCACACGGCGTACGCCCCGTGCACCGCGGCCAGCGCCGTCTCGATCTCCCCGTCGGTGGCGTAGTCGAAGGTCTCGACGACCTCTCCCGTGGCGGGGTTGACCACGCGGTAGACCGGTCCGGACGTGCTGCTGTCGCTCATGGCGCTCCTTGATCGTGTCGGGCTTCTCGCTTGCGCTACCGAACCTAACCCCTCGACCGTGGCCGCCGCTCCCTCGGTCGTTGTATCCACCGACCCATCCCTCGGCTCCTCCTCGTACAGGCAACGCGAGCGCGAAGGAAGAGACGATGTCATCCAGTGTCGACACGGTCCTGAAGACTGCGAGGGGCGAGGTGGGCTACACCGAGGGCCGCACCAAGTCCGGAAGCTTCAACAACAACACGAAGTACGCCGACGAGGTCCCCGGCCTCGAGTGGGCAGACTTCCAGCCGTGGTGTGCCACGTTCGTCGCGTGGGTCGCCCTCAAGTCGGGCGTGGGTGATCTCTACCCGAAGACCGCCTCCTGCGACCAGGCCGCCACCTGGTTCAAGGCGCGTAGACGTTGGTCGGAGTACCCCGCGATCGGGGCGCAAGTGTTCTACGGCGCGCCGCGCGACCTCAACCACACCGGCATCGTCGTCGGGTACGACGCCACCCACATCGAGACCATCGAGGGGAACACCAACGACGACGGCTCACGGGAGGGACAGGCGGTCATGCTCAAGAAGCGTGCGCGCCGCAGCAGCAACGTCGTCGGCTACGGCTATCCGCAGTTCTCCGAGGGCATCACGTCCGCGGACCCGGCCTTCGCGCCCCACCAGGTGGCAGCCGGCGTCCCCGAGCCGCTTCCGGTGCACGGGGTCGACCTCTCGCACTGGCAGGACGGCCAGCTCGACTTCGCCAGGGCGAAGCAGGCGGGCGTGCAGTTCGTGGTGCACAAGGTCACCGAGGGCACGGGCATGAGCGATGCCCTCTACCTGCAGCGGCGCGAGGAGGCCGCAAAGGCAGGTCTCGTCTGGGGTGGCTACCACTTCGCCCGTCCCGAGGCGTCCAGTGGCGCCAAGCAGGCCCAGTTCTTCCTCTCCCGGATGAAGCCCGCCAAGGGAGACCTGCGGCCGGTGCTCGACCTCGAGAAGGCGGGCGGACTCCCTCCTGTGCGGCTCGGGGCCTGGGCTGAGGACTTCGCGGAGGAGGTTCAGATGCGGGTGGGCGTCGCCCCGATCATCTACACGCCGTTCGACCTCCCCGAGCGGCTAGGTCCGCTCTGGGTCGCGCGCTACTCCAACGCCAACAAGGCGCCCAAGGTGCCCGCCCCCTGGAAGAGCTACGCCCTGTGGCAGTTCTCCGACGGTTCCTTCGGAAAGCCCTCGCAGGTCCCAGGCATCGGACCCTGCGACCTCAACACCCTCGGTCCGACGACGACCCTCGAGGACCTGCTGCTCCCCTGAGGGGCACGCAGAAACACCGCACCGCCCCGCCGGACACCCAGCGGCTGCACCTGTCCACCAAGGTCGGGGACTCCATGCGTGGCATCGACCTGTGCTCTCGTCGACCGGCCGGCGCGGACCAGGTCGGGGGGAACGAACCGTCATCCCGGTCTCGGGTCACTGGACCAGCGTCGGCAGGAACGGCGACTTCCCCATGACCTGGGAGCAGTCTGTCCAGTACGCCGCCGGCAAGGGGGTCGTGCTGACCCCGGAGCTCAAGTCCGAAGGCTTCACCCTCGACCTCGTCGCCGAGGACATGGTGAGCATCTTCGGCCGGTTCCGACCACAGGCCCGTGAGGGAAACCAGGTGGCGGGCTGGGCGGTCAAGCCGAGTCAGATCTGGGGTCCTGTCATCGCCAGGCGATGGATCCGGTGACATCGCCTCGATCTCGGCGGCCGCCCTGGTGCTGGACCGATGGCTGGTCCCGAGGGTCAGAGCACACGGATCAGCAGGAGGGCCAGGTCGTCGGCGAGCTCAGGCCCGTGGAAGCGGCGCGGGGCGTCCACCAGCTCGCCGGCAACCTCCTCCAGGGGCTCCCCGTGCAGGCGCTCCAGGATCGTGGCGACACGCTCGGGTCCGAAGAGATCCCCGTCGCGCATGGCCTCGACCATGCCGTCGGTGAACAGGCAGATCAGCTCTCCGGGTTCCAGCACGACGTGCGTGTCGTGCAGCTCCACCTGTTCGAGCATTCCCAGGGCCGTGCCCAGCTCCCCGACCGGCTCCGACACGCCGGTCCGACGAAGGACCAGCGGAGGGTGGTGCCCGGCGAGGCTGAGGGTGATCTCGAGGCGGCCCGCACGCGGACGGGCCATGGCGTACACCATCGTGCAGTGGCGCTCAGGGTCCGTGGCTGCCAGCACTCGATCGTTGAGATCGCGAAGCGTCCTGCTGGGCTCGTGGTCCGGTCGCGCCAGGGCTCTGAGGGTGTAGCGAGCCATGGCGGTCACCGTGGCCGCCTCGGCCCCCTTGCCGCTGACGTCTCCCAGGACGATGCCCCACACGTCGTCGCCGAGCGGGAAGACGTCGTAGAAGTCGCCGCCGATCTCGTGCCCGTCTCCCGCAGGCTCATAACGGCCCATGATCTCCGAGCCCGCCATCAAGGGCAGCTCGCCGGGCACCAGGCTCTGCTGCAGGGCCGCTGCTACCCGCGAACGCTCCCCCAGCAGCTGGGCCAGCGTCTCCTGTGACCTGACGCGCTCCGTGACGTCACGCAGGATCACCAGCTGACCGGCCGCACGCGCGCGAGAGTCGAGCAGGGGTTCGCGGCGTACCTCGAAGGTGCGCTCCTGCTCGGCGTTGTTGAGCAGGTGGATCTGTTCATGGGCCGGGTCGACGGGCCTCACCTCCGAGGGGACCGGCAGGACCTTGTCGTCGAGCGAGGCCTGCGCCAGGGCGTCGGTGAGCGAGAGTCCCACCAGCTGGGCGCGCGACGTGCGGAGCACCTCGACCCCCGCCGGGTTCGCGTCAGTGACCCGGCCGAACGCGTCGAGGACGAAGACCGCGTCACTCATGTTCTCCACGATGACCCCGCGAGCCAGCGGCGAGAGCCGGACCAGTCGTTCCCGGAACAGCCCCCACACCAGGACAGCCCCGGTCAGGATGAACGCGAACGGGGTCAGGTCGATCGTGGCGAACCAGCCGACCTCGAAGTTGTGCAGCAGGTTGAAGATCCAGGGCAGGAGCGCAGCGGCCACCAGCACCAGGGCCATCCTGCGGTAGGTCCCGGACAGCCGCACCATGCTCACGACGAAGAGCCCGGTAGCGACCAGGATCATCAGGTTCGAGTAGGCCAGATGCATCCAGAACACGGGCCCTGTGCCCACCACGGGCAGATCCATCCCATCGGCATCCGGTGGGTAGAAGCGCACAAGGTCATGGGTGGCAGGGACGAACAGGATGGCCATGACGACCACCGGCTCGATCGCCAGCAGTCCCAGCAGACGCCGCGTGACGCGATGCCCCCGGTTGGTGTACTCCAGCACGAAGACCAGCCAGGCCGGGGACAGCACGGTCACCCCGACGTACTTCAGGTCGCCCCAGTGGCTCTTGACGGCGACGTCGCTGGCCGTGAGCTCGAGCGCGTAGGCCAGTCCCCACCAGGCCACCGCCGCCAGGAGAACCGCGAGGGCGACGCCGGCCCGCGAGCCGCGGCGCCAACCGACGTACCCGGCCAGTCCCGCCAGCAGGATGCCTGTCGTCGTCATCAACGCGGTGAACCACGGCAGCATGACTGGATTCCTCTCTCAGCCGCCACCTGTCGGTTCGGCACCTCTCACGCCCGCCCGCGAAGAAGGTCACGCTACCGGTAAAAGGCCACGCGCCTCCATCTCTTCGACTCGATCGTCGTCTCACCGGCGGCGTCCTCCACCCAAGCTGCCACTCACCCCCTGGTCAGGTCACAGTCAGGTGCCCTGCCCCATACTTGCGACAACGAGGCCACGGGAGGGCACGCATGGGGTTGGACCACAGCAAGGCACTGGGTTCGGTGATGGTCGCAGCGCTTCTGCTGAGCGGATGTGGTTCGACCACGCACACCGAGACGACCACCAGCGCACCCAGCGCGGCTGCGCAGGAGACGGCGACAGGTCCAGCGACCAAGGTGTTGGTTGTCATCGAGGAGAACCATTCCTACACCCAGATGAGGGAAGGGATGCCGTTCTTGGCGAAGCTCTCCGACACCTACGGCTACGCCACCCACTGGACTGCGATCACCCACCCCAGCGCGCCCAACTACCTGGCCATCGCCGGCGGATCGACCTTCGGCGTCACCGATGACGCAGCACCTGCAGCCGACCAGGCCGCCATCGGCGGGGCCACCTCGGTCTTCGACCAGGCGATCCAGGCCGGGAAGTCGGCCGGAACCTATGCGGAGTCGATGCCGAAGAACTGTCACGTCTACGACTTCCCCGACCGGTCCGACGGTGTGCCCAAGTACGCCGTACGGCACAACCCCTGGGTCTACTTCTCGTCCGGCCGGGACGACTGTCTGGCCACGGACCAGGCGTTGCCCCAGTTCGCCCAGGACGCGACCGACAACGCCCTTCCCAACGTCGGGTTCCTGATCCCGAACCTCGACCACGACGCCCACGACGGCAGCCTGTCCACGGCGGACCACTGGCTCGAGCAGCAGCTGGCGCCCGTCCTGAGCAGCGACGACTTCACCAGTGGCAACCTGGTGGTCGTTGTCACCGCCGACGAGGACAACAAGTCGTCGGGCAACACCGTCCTGACCTCGGTGCTCTCCCCAGCCCTGTCGCACAAGGTCGTCGACACCCCCCTCACCCACTACTCCCTGACGCGCTTCATCGCACAGGTTCTCGGTGTGACCCCACTGCAGAAGGGTGTGGACGCACCGGACATGAAGGCCGCCTTCGGTCTCTGAGCAGCATGAAGACAGCAACCCCACCACCGCCCCGCCCGCAGGTCGCCTGGACACCGTGGCGGACCGTGGCCGCCTTCGGCGTGGTGAGCCTCGCCGGAGACATGGTCTACGAGGGCATGCGCTCGGTGGCAGGCCCGTTCCTCGGCTCGCTGGGCGCCTCGGCGCTGGCCGTGGGGCTCATCACCGGCGCGGGAGAGGCGATGGCCCTGCTCCTGCGACTCGTGTCCGGACCGCTGGCCGACCGCACCCACCGGTACTGGTCGTTGACCATCCTCGGCTACGCGATGACCGCAGTGTGCGTCCCGCTCCTGGCCGTTGCTCCGTTCGTGGGCAGTCTCGGTCTCGCGCTGGCCACCGTCCTGATCCTGCTGGAGCGCGCCGGCAAGGCCATCCGAAGCCCGTCGAAGTCCGCGCTGCTGGCGCGGGTCGCGCTCTCGGTGGGTCGCGGGCGAGGGTTCGCGGTGCACAAGGCGCTGGACCAGGTCGGAGCGTTCGCCGGGCCGCTGGTCGTGGCCGGGATGATCGCGGCCACCGGCGCCCAATGGCCCGGCTTCGTCGTGCTGGCCCTCCCCGGCGCTGCGTGCATGATCCTGTTGTCCATCCTCAGACGCCACGTCGAGCACGGGCCGACCGAGACCTTGCCCGAGTCCGACCCACCACTCGGGGAGCGGGCGGTGGCGCCGGGCGGGCTGAGCACCGTTCGCGAACCGCGCGCACTGCCCCGGCGGTTCTACGCCTTCGCACTCTCCTGTGCCCTCGGCACCTTGGGCCTGATGACCTTCGGCGTCATCTCCTACCACCTCGTCGCCGCCGGCCTCGTGACGCCGGCAGTGGTCCCCCTCGTCTACGCCGCCGCCATGGCGACCGAGGCGGTGGCGGCCCTGCTGACCGGATTCGCCTTCGACCGCTGGGGACCCGCCATCTTGTTCACGCTGCCGGCCGTCATCGTCGCCGTGCCCGCACTCTCCCTGGCCGACACGTTCACGGTCGTCCTGGTCGGCGTACTGCTGTGGGGAGCCGTGACCGGGGTCCAGGACTCCACGGTCAAGGCGCTGGTGGCCGACCTCGTTCCCCCACGGCGGCTGGCGACGGCCTACGGAGTCTTCGCGGCGTTCCAGGGGGTCGCGGCCCTGGCCGGCGGGACCTTGGCGGGTGGGTTGTACACCCAGCACCGCACGTTGCTCATCTCGGTCGTGGGGCTGGCCCAGGTCCTCTCCACCGTGCTGCTCGCTCTCGCGCTGAGCGGACGGCGCTCGCACACCCAGGCGTGAGGCCCGGCCCGGCTGCAGCCATCACCGGTGGGACCAGCTCGAGCGCCTCGTCGTACGACTGAAGAACACCTTCGTCCGCGTCGAGAGGTCGCTGGTCCCGCCGAACGGCAAGCCGTCGATCCAGTGCGTGATCCTCTGAGTCATCAGGGCCTCCGTAGGCAGGGGCGAGGGTGAGCGGGGTTGACCCCCGCCGAACCGCTGTGTATACATACATCTGTAAATGTATACCACTGGAAGGCAGGCGCATGTCCCTCACCTCGTCGGGGTTCCAGCTCTCCACCGGCACGCTGCCCACCGGGCTCCGGATCGGCGGATCAGTCGTCTCCGGCACCGGTGACCGGCTCGACGTGCACAACCCGGCGACCGGGCGCGTCCTGGCCACCGTCGACAGCGCGGGTCCTGCCGACATCGACCGAGCGGTGCAGGTGGCCGACGCTGTGTTCAGGTCGGGGGTCTGGAGCGAGATGCCCATCCATGACCGGGCCCAGGTGATGCACCGGTTCGCCGACGGGATCCAGCGTCGGATGGTGGACCTCTACCAGCTCGAGACAGCGAACAACGGCCGGCCCATCACGGAGACGAAGGCGCAGATCACCCGGCTGCCGGAGTGGTACCGCTACAACGCCTCGCTCCTGCTCGCCGACCGCGATTCCGTCGTCCCGATGCGAGGGGACTACCACTCCTACACCAGCCGGATGCCCCTCGGCGTGGTGGCGATCCTCGCCTCCTTCAACCACCCGATGATGATCGCCTCGAAGAGCCTGGCCCCGGCCTTGGCGACCGGCAACTCGGTGGTGCTCAAGCCTTCGGAGCAGACTCCGCTGACGGCCATGCTCCTGGGGGACATCGCCCACGAGGCCGGCATCCCAGACGGCGTCCTGAACGTGGTCAACGGACTCGGTCCCACCGCCGGCGCCGCCCTGACCGGACACGAGCTGGTCCGCAAGGTGGTCTTCACCGGTGGCACGGAGCCCGGCAGGTCCATCGCGCTCGCCACCGCCGCACGCTTCGCCAAAGCCACCCTCGAGCTCGGGGGCAAGTCTCCCGTGCTCGTCTTCGACGACACACCCGTGGACGTGGCCGCCAGGGGCGCGGCCTTTGCCGGCTTCATCGGTGCCGGCCAGACGTGCATCGCCGGCAGTCGGCTGATCGTGCAGCGTGACCTCTACGAACCTTTCGTCGAAGCACTGTCCACGATCGCCGCGGGCATCCGGATCGGCGATCCCAGTGACGCCTCCACCCAGCTGGGACCCGTGATCTCCGCGAGGGCGCGCGACCGTATCCTCGCTCACGTCCAGCAGGGCCTCGAGGCCGGCGCCCGGTTGGTCACGGGCGGACAGGCTGCGCAGGTGGAGGGCCTCGAGGGCGGCTTCTTCCTCGCCCCCACGGTCCTCGCCGACGTCACCAACGACATGTCGGTCGCCCGCGAGGAGATCTTCGGACCCGTCGTCGTGGTCATCCCCTTCGACGACGAGGACGAGGGCGTCGCCATTGCCAACGACTCCCCCTTCGCTCTCGGCTCAGCCATCTGGACACGCGACGTGGCGCCCGGCCACCGGGTCGCGGGCCGGCTCCAGGCCGGCATGGTGTGGGTCAACGACCACCACCGTCTCGACCCGTCCTCCCCCTGGGGCGGGCTCAAGGAGAGCGGTGTGGGCCGCGAAGGCGGCTGGGAATCCTTCCACGACTTCACCCACGTCAGGGCGGTCACCATCCGCACCGCCCCGGACGACGTGGACTGGTACGGCGGACTAGCAACCGGGAGGTTGAACTGATGAGTGACCTGGTGATCCACGACCCCGTGGACGGTGTCGTCCTGGTGGAGGTCGACCTGCCACCGGACAACCTGTACAGCCTCGAGGTGTGCCGACGACTGGTCGAGGTGCTCGAGAAGCCGCCGGAGGGAGCCCACGTGCTGCGCCTGCGTGCAGCGGGCGACTCCTTCTGCCTGGGCCGGGAGCGGGGCGGCACCACTCCGGCCGAGGTCCGCACGGAGGCCGAGGTCCTGGTCTCCTTGATGCGTGCGCTGCGGCGTACCCGCCTGGTCACCGTCGCCGAGGTCCAGGGTGACGCCGCGGGCTTCGGAGTCGGACTCGCTGCTGCGTGTGACGTGGCGGTGGCCCTGGAGTCGGCGCGCTTCTCGTTCCCCGAGGTGGGCATCGGACTGGCTCCCGCCCTGGTGCTGGCCTGGCTTCCGCGCGTCATCGGTGAGCGTGAGGCGTTCTGGCTGACCGCGACCGGAGAGTCGATCACCGCCGCCCGTGCCGTCGAGCTCAGCCTCCTCAACGCGACTGCCGGCTCGGTCGAGGAGCTGAGCAAGCAGAGCGACGAACGCGTCGCCGCGCTGCTGCGCCGTAGTCCGCGGGTGCACGGTGACATCAAGGACATGATCCGGATGTTCGCCGAGGTCGGCGACGACGCCGCCCTGGACGTCAGCCTCGACCGGCTCGTGGTCGGGTCGCTGCGCCGGGGCGAAGGCTGAGCCTCGAGAAGATGTCCATCCGCCGGGTCAACCCGTGCGACAGACTGACGCCATGAACACGGAGTCGGCTGCCGCACGGGTGGCTCGCGGTCTGCGCGACCGAGTGTCCAACGGCGCCCTCGCCCCCGGGACCACATTGTCCCAGGCGGCGCTCGCCGCGGAGTACGGCGTGAGTCGCATCCCTGTCCGGGACGCGCTCCAGGCCTTGGCGACCGACGGCCTGGTGCAGCTTCAAGGCGGCACCGCCACGGTCACACCGCTGTCGATCGACGACCTGCAGGAGCTCTACGAGCTCCGCGGGGCCCTGGAGCCCGTCGCCACCCGGCTGGCGGTGCCTCGCGTGGGCCGGGCGGGTGTCGCCCGGATGGCGAGCCTGCTCGACCACATGGACGATCCGTCCACCCCGCCCGGCGACTGGGTCGAGGCCAATGCCGCCTTCCACGCCGAGGTCTACACGCTGGCCGGGCGCCCCCGGTCCATCGCCCTGGTGGAGCAGCTCCGCCGGCTCACCGACCGCTACGTCTACTTCCACCTCGACGTCGTCGGCGACGTCGCCCACCTGCAGGACGAGCACCGCCAGATCCTGCGCGCGGTGGAGGCCCACGACGCGGACGCCGCGGCGGAGCTCACCCGACTCCATCTCGCCTCCTCGCACGACGCCGTGCTCCGGCACCTGCTGGCCGAGAAGAGCTGAGCCCGGTGTCGGCCCACGTGTGAGCAGGACGTTGACGATGGCGTCAGCCGCCATGCCCTCCATGGGGTCAGTGACGATCTACTGAGGTCACCGTTCGTCGTCCATCCGGGAGATCGTCCATGAAGAGCCGCGCCTCGTCGACCGAGCTTGACCCCCAGCACTTCCGGCACGTCATCGGACACCTGGCGAGCGGGGTCACGGTGGTGACGACCCGGGTGGGCGACCAGCCCTTCGGCATGACGGCGAGCTCGGTGACCTCACTGTCCATGCAGCCACCGATGATGCTCGCGTGCCTGAACCGGGCCACCCCCACGACCCAGGCGGTCTCCCGCTCGGGGTTCTACTCGGTGAACGTGCTGGGTCAGGGGCACGCCGAGCTGGCCCAGCAGTTCGCCGTGCCCAGCGAGGACAAGTTCTCCGGGGTCGACCTCGTCGACGGCGAGCTCGGTGCACCACTCCTGGCCGGAGCCCTGGCGCACATCGAGTGCGAGGTCACGGAGGAGACCACGGGCGGCACCCACTGCATCTTTCTCGGCCGCGTCATCCGGGCCACGGCCGGTGAGGGCCAGCCGTTGACCTACTTCCGCGGCGGGTTCGGCCGCTTCGAGTTCGCCCGCGACGACTCCGTCTACCAGCTGGCAAGGCGTCAGGTGCTGGAGCGTCAGTACGCCGCCGGCACCGTCGTCGACCTCGACGACCTCGCCCACCAGCTCGACGTCGACAGTCCCTCGGCCTTCTACGCCCTGACCCGGCTGGCCTCCGACGGCCTGGTGCAACGGGACCCCACCCGCGGCTACGTGATCACCCCGTTCGACGTGCACACCTCGGACGAGACCTTCGACGCCCGCAGCGTCATCGAGCTCGGCGTGATCCAGGTGGCCGCCGAGGAGGCGGGGCACGACGACCTGATCGAGCTTCGTCGACGGTTCGAGGCGATGGCGGCCCTGCTCGTCGGCGAACGCTTCGTGGACTTCGATGCCTACCTCGACGCGAACTACGCCTTCCACGAGTTCCTCGTCAGGCTCGCGCACAACCCGGCACTGACCGCCGCGTTCGGTCGTCTCTCCATCAAGACGGTGATGACCCGGAGCTTCGGCTCCACCCCGGTGACCTCGCAGGACTTCATCGAGGCCCAGCGACAGATCACCGAAGGCATGGAGCACCGGGACCGGGACGCTGCTGCAGCCGGGGTGCGGCGCTACACCGAGCTGGCCAAGCGACGCGTGCGAGAGATCCTGGAGCGCACCGGCGGCCGGCTCTGAACCTTGCCGGGTGGGAGGGCCTGTCGGCGCACGACCGGCGCCACGGCACTCCGGACGGGGGGCGGATCCAGTGAGTGTCTCCCGGTCACTGTGACGGGTTCGGACACAGCCACCACGGTAACGGCTACCTAGGCTGGACAGGTCACCTGCACGCACGGAGAAGGGCTGGTCCAGATGGGCGTCGTCGGCATGATCGGTCTGGGAATCATGGGGTCGGCCATGTCCGGCCACCTCGTCCGGGAGGGGTACCAGGTGCACGGCACCGACGTCTCCGATGCCGCCCTCGAGGCGTTCGCCGAGGCGGGGGGACATCGCGAGGCCGACGTGGCCGCTGTCGCCGTGGTCGCGGACGTCGTGATCACCTCGTTGCCGA
>JBKJON010000238.1:0-3857 GCA_046595715.1 Marmoricola sp. | reverse complement strand
TCGCCAGCACCGAGAGAATAACACCGAGGGCGGAGGCGACGGCGGCTGCGATGCGTTGCGGTGAACTTCTCATCTTGCTCCCTAAGGGTCCGTATCATCGGGCCCTCGGGTCGGGTTCGCTATGGCTAACCGTGAGCGCAGCGACCAGTTCAGTCCCCACGGGTCAGAGCCTCCCGAGGCATTGGTTCAGTTGTGGCTTGCCAGAAGATACGTATCCAACCTGCTGACCGGATGATTTAACCACGCAGGGTGACAATCGCGCTAGCCCAATGTGCGTCGACGAGAGATGTGGGCCGTTCGAACTAGTCGGGCACCCCACCTCGACCGCAAGGGGTGACCTGCACCCAGCACATCGAAGGCGGTGCGAGGGTCGGGGGGCTCACCGAGTTTGAGCACCAAACCTTGACGTCAAGCGATCTTGCACACCGTGGTGATCGAGAGGCCGTCGTCAGCATCGACCACCACCGTCGAGCCGTCCACGACCTGGCCATCGAGGAGGAGGGTGGCCAGTCGGTCGGCCACCTCCCGCTGGATCACCCGCTTGAGCGGGCGGGCGCCGAAGGCGGGGTCGTAGCCGATGGCGGCGATGGCGGCCTTGGCGGCGTCGGTGACCTCGAGGGTGATCCGTCGCGGGGCCAGGCGCTGGCGGAGGTGGTCGAGGTGGATCTCGACGATGGGGGCGAGATCGGCTTCCGTGAGCGCTCGGAAGCGGACGATGTCGTCGATGCGGTTGACGAACTCCGGGCGGAAGTGGTCGCTCGGGTCGCCGGCCAGGTTGGAGGTCATCACCAGCACCACGTTGGTGAAGTCGACGGTGCGGCCTTGGCCGTCGGTGAGCCGGCCGTCGTCGAGCACCTGCAGGAGGATGTTGAAGACGTCGGGGTGGGCCTTTTCGATCTCGTCGAGCAGGACCACCGAGTACGGCCGCCGCCGGACGGCCTCGGTGAGCTGGCCGCCCTGGTCGTAGCCCACGTAGCCGGGCGGGGCACCCACCAGGCGGCTGACCGAGTGCTTCTCCATGTACTCGGACATGTCGATGCGGACCATGGCCCGCTCGTCGTCGAAGAGGAAGTCCGCCAGCGCCTTCGCCAGCTCGGTCTTGCCGACGCCGGTCGGTCCGAGGAACAGGAAGGAACCGGTCGGTCGGTCGGGATCGGAGATGCCGGCCCGGGAGCGTCGCACGGCGTCGGAGACGGCGGTGACCGCAGCCCGCTGGCCGACCAGTCGCTGGCCGATGATGTCCTCCATCCGCAGCAGCTTCGCGGTCTCGCCCTCGAGCAGCCGTCCGGTGGGGATGCCCGTCCAGGCCTCCACCACCTCGGCGATCTCCTCGGGGCCGACCTCCTCACGGACCATCGGATCCTCGATGGGCGACGTGGCGTCCGCGGTCTCGATCTGCTTCTCCAGCACCGGGATACGGCCGTAGAGGACCTCGGAGGCAGCACCGAGGTCGCCGGAGCGCTGCAGCCGCTCGGCCTCGACCCGCAGCTCGTCGATCTGCTTGCGTAGCTCACCGGAGCCCTCCAGGGCCGCCTTCTCTCGCGCCCATCGGGCCTCGAGCCCGCGCAGCTCCTCCTCGCGGTCGGCGAGGTCGGCACGCAGACGCTCGAGGCGGTCCTTCGAGGCAGGGTCGGTCTCGCGGTCGAGAGCGAGCTCCTCCATCCTCATCCGGTCCACCGCGCGTCGGAGCTGGTCGACCTCGACCGGCGAGCTCTCGATCTCCATGCGCAGGCGCGAGGCCGACTCGTCGACGAGGTCGATCGCCTTGTCGGGCAGCTGGCGTCCCGGGATGTAGCGATCGGAGAGCATCGCGGCTGCCACGAGGGCGGCGTCGGTGATCTTCACCCCGTGGTGCGCCTCGTACTTCTCCTGCAGGCCGCGCAGGATCGCGATGGTGTCCTCGACGCTCGGCTCGCCCACGAAGACCTGCTGGAAGCGCCGCTCGAGGGCGGGGTCCTTCTCGATCCGCTCGCGGTACTCGTCCAGGGTCGTCGCACCGATCAGGTGCAGCTCGCCGCGGGCCAGCATCGGCTTGAGCATGTTGCCCGCGTCCATGGCGGAGTCGCCACCGGCACCCGCGCCCACGACCGTGTGCAGCTCGTCGATGAAGGTGATGATCTGGCCCTCGGCGCTCTTGATCTCCTCGAGCACGGCCTTGAGGCGCTCCTCGAACTCGCCGCGGTACTTCGCGCCCGCGACCATCGCCGCGAGGTCCAGGCTGAGCACGCGCCGTCCCTTGAGGGAGTCGGGGACGTCGCCGGCGACCACCCGCTGGGCCAGGCCCTCGACCACGGCGGTCTTGCCGACCCCGGGCTCGCCGATGAGCACCGGGTTGTTCTTGGTGCGTCGTGAGAGCACCTGCACCACGCGACGGATCTCGGCGTCCCGCCCGATGACCGGGTCGAGCTTGCCCTCCTCGGCCCGCGCGGTCAGGTCGACGGCGTACTTCTCCAGCGCCTCGTAGGTCGCCTCCGCCTCGGGGCTGGTCACGCGCCGGTTCCCGCGGACCGCCGCGACCGCCTCGCGGAGCGCCTTCTCACCGGCGCCGGCCTCGGCCAGCACTGTCTTCACCGGGGAGTCGACGATGACCAGCCCCAGCAGCAGGTGCTCGGTGGCGACGTAGTCGTCCTTCATCTCGGCGATCAGGTCGAGGGACTTCGCCAGCACCCGGGTGAGCGAGGCAGAGGCGGCCGGCGTCTGGACGGTCGCGCCGGAGGCGTGCGGGAGGTTCCGCAGCGCCTGGTCGAGCGCGCGGCTCACCGCGGCGACGTCCGCCCCGGTCCGGGCGAGCAGAGAGGGGGTGATGCCCCGCTCCTGGCGCACCAGCGCCACGGCCAGGTGGACGGGCTCGATCTGGGGGTTGCCCTCGTTGACCGCGAAGGTGCTGGCGGCGTTGATCACCTCGACACTGCGTGAGGTGAGCTTGGATGCGTCCACGACTGGTCCTCCTGGGGATCGAGACTGGGTCTGTCATCATCAACGATCCCAAAGTTGAGTCCATTCCCCTCAACTTTGGGAAAACTGCTTACCGAGCTGACCAGCCAGGAGCGACCCCGGCGCGGGGGGGTATGCAGTTGACACTGGACTCACCGACGGTTGCGCCTGTCCCACGACCGGCCTCCCGCCCCACTCGTGCTCCCGCGTCACACAAGGACGGCATAGACCACCCTCACCACCTGACCCCGCACGAAAACGACACGTTCTGGTCCACCATGTGGAGAATTGAGTGCTGGCCGCTCAACTTTGTCATCTTATTTCGGACATTGCGTAAATAAATAGTCCGAAATAACCATCGCTCTTCCACTGCTCCACCGCTAAAAATACGTACAACCTCGCAACTAGTTCAAGGAGCAACAAATGAGCAGGATTCGGATCCGCACCACTTCCGTCGTCGCGGCAGCCCTCATCTCGGTGATGGCCGTCGGCGCCCTGGCGCCGGCAGCCGACGCGGCGGCTCCCCAGGGCAAGTCGGCCATCCTCAAGGCCATCCTCTGAAGATTCCAGCTCCGCAGCAGTTCCTGCGCCCACCGGGACCGTCGATGGCCCCGGTGGGCGCAGGACCATTCAGGGGCCGGCCAGCCGGGCCTGACCGGGCTCAGGTCACTCGGGGATCTGGTGCACCGGCAGCGTGGGCTCGGGCTCGCGGGGAGAGGCGTCGGCGAGCACCATCGAGGAGAGCGAGACGGTGGCGTCGAGCAGCGCCTGGGGGATCGGTACGCCGGCCGAGACGGCGCGGGCCACGTCGCTGACCGTGCACGTCGCCTCGGACACGTCGCGGGCGACCTGGTGCACGAGGTCGGCGGCGGTCTCGGGATCGGTCAGCGCCCGGACGAACAGCCTGCCCGTCTTCATGCTCG
>JBKJON010000217.1:0-4246 GCA_046595715.1 Marmoricola sp. | reverse complement strand
CTACCACTCCGACGAGGTGCTTCTCGACGTCCGCGACGACGGCACCGGGTTCGACCCACGCCGCACACCGGAGGCGGACCTGCGAGGACGCGGGCTGCCCGGGATCGTCGACCGGGCCGCGAGCTTCGGTGGCCGCGCCGTCGTCGAGAGCGCTCCAGGTGAGGGGACCACGGTCTCGGTGGCGTTCCCGCTGTCAGGGGCCGCGAGGTGAGTCTGGTTCGCATCGTGCTCGTCGACGACCACCCCGTGGTCCGCGCCGGTCTGCGGGCGATCATCGAGGGCCAGGACGACCTGTCGGTCGTCGGCGAGGCGGGCGACCTCGCGGCTGCTGAGCGCGTCGTCGCTGCCGAGCGTCCCGACGTCGTGCTGATGGACCTCAGCCTCGGGGACGGCCCCGGTGGAGCCGAAGTGACCGCTCGGCTGACCGCACTCGCACAGCCGCCGCGGGTGCTGGTGCTGACGACCTATGACACTGAATCCGACATCATCCGAGCACTCGACGCCGGCGCCCAGGGCTACCTGCTCAAGGATGCGCCGCCCGAGGAGCTGTGGTCCGGGATCCGGTCGGTAGCCCGCGGCGAGACGGTCCTGGCCAGCTCCGTGGCCGCCACCTTGGTCCGGCGTTCCACCTCACCCGGACCGGTCGTCACTGAGCGCGAGGTCGAGGTCCTCGAGCTGCTCTCCCGTGGTCTGGGGAACAAGGAGATGGCCCGCGAGCTCTTCGTCTCCGAGGCCACCGTGAAGTCCCACCTCTCACACATCTACACCAAGCTCGGAGTCGACACGCGGGCCGGCGCGGTCGCTGCCGCGATCGAACAACGCATCATCAGGTCGTAGGTGAGGTCGCCCGCTGAACTGCCCTGATGACTCTGGACGGCTCAAACGTCGGGTTGGTTGCGTTCGCGTGGGCGAACTTTGACGCAACACAGCCCGGTGTCCGGTTCGAGGCATGCCTGCCGGTCGTTGCACCCGAGCCCATCGGCGAGGCCCTGCACGAACGAGCGGTTGAGTCCGCAGACCAGCTCGGTGTGTCGCTGGGCCAGGGAGTCGAAGGGGCAGTTGGCTAGAACGATCACGTCGTCATCGACGCGCGGCTCGTAGCCCTGGGCGGACAGCACGTCGACGAGCGATCCGCCGGATGCCTCGCTGCCGACCGCCGTTCCCGCGTCCACGGCCGCGGCGCTCAGCGCGTCGTCGAGCGCTGTACCCTGCCCGGCTCGCTCCACGCCGGCGGCGAGGATGTGACCGACCAGGTCGTAGCGCCTGCTGGGCAGGGAGATCGCCCACTCCTGAGTCGAGCGCCGGTAGAGCTTGGAGGGCCGTCCGGCGCCCGGTCCCGACTTGCCGCTGAGTCGGCGGAACTCGACCTCGAGGAGCCCGTCCTCGACCAGGCGGTCGAGGTGGAAGTTCGCCTTGTGGGCGGGCACGCTGACAGCGGTGGCGGCCTCCTCGCGCCCGACCGGCTCGGGTTGCGCCACGACGTACTCGTAGAGGGCGCGTCGGACCGGCTCGGCAAGGGCGCCAATCCCGGCCGCCTGGGTCCCGATGTCCGTCATCTCCGCCTTCTAAAATAGAACACGCTTGACTTTACACTGCCAACGTCTCTAAAGTAGAAGAACATTAGTTTTAGAAACGTTGGAGGCGTCATGACTCAAACTGCGAGCAGCAACACCGACTCTGCCACCTCGACCGCGCGGGACTTCGGAGCAACCCGGGCGTTCTTCCTGCTCCGCACCGTCTTCACGATCGCGCCGATCGCGTTCGGTCTGGACAAGTTCTTCGGTCTGCTGACCGACTGGGAGGACTACCTGGCCCCCTGGATCACCAACCTCATTCCCGGCACCGCCCATGAGGCCATGCTCGCCGTCGGGGTGGTCGAGATCGTCGCCGGTGTCGCGGTCGCCGTCGCGCCGCGCTTCGGCGGGCTGCTGGTGGCGGCCTGGCTCGGCGGAATCATCGTCAACCTGGTCACGATGGGGGAGTACTACGACGTCGCCCTGCGTGACTTCGGCCTGCTCGTGGCAGCACTGTCCCTCAGCCTGCTCGCGGCCGGTCGCGGCACGTCTTCAGCCGCGCGATGACATCCCAGGCCACGTCCGACGTCGCCGACTGGCGTCCGCGGATCACGCAGGCGCGGCGCGACATCGACTCGGGGGCGGTGGAGTCTGCGGCTGCGGATTTCCTCACCGCCCTCGGGGTCGACATCGACGATCAGAACACGGTCGAGACGCCCCGGCGGATGGCGGGTGCGTACGCCGAGATGTTGACCGTGCCCGACTTCGACATGACGACCTTCCCGAACGACGAGGGTTATGACGAGCTGGTGCTTGTCGAGAACATCACGGTCCAGTCGCTGTGCGAGCACCACATGCTGCCGTTCGTGGGCGTGGCACACGTCGGCTACCTGCCGAGTGACCGCATCCTCGGCCTGTCGAAGTTCGCCCGGCTCGTCGACTTCCATTCGCGTCGAGCACAGACCCAGGAGCGGCTGACCACGCAGATCGCTGACCACCTGCAACAGCGCCTTTCGGCGTACGGTGTGGGTGTGGTCATCGAGGCCGAGCACACCTGCATGAGCCTTCGCGGCGCCCGGGTCGCCGGTGCGCGGACGGTCACCTCGACGCTCTTCGGTCGTCTCCGCGACGACGCCGCGAGCCGTGCCGAGTTCCTCGCGCTGGCCCGACCGGCCAGGAGCCCGCGATGAGGATCGCGATCGTCGGGGGCGGAGTTGCCGCCGCAACCGCCGCAGAGGAGTTGCGGGCCCGCGGACACGAGGGTGAGATCGACATCTTCGGTGCCGAGGCCCACCTGCCCTACAACCGGCCGCCGCTGTCCAAAGGGCTCCTGCTCGGCACCGACGAAGTCGACTCGACGCTCGTCCACGTCGCGCAGTGGTACGCCGACCAGTCGATCACCTTGCACCTGGGTGAGGCCGTGACCGGCCTGGACCTGGACCGGGGACAGCTGCTTGTCGGTCCGACAGCGCATGCCTACGACCGGCTGCTCCTGGCCACCGGATCCACGCCGCGCAGGCTCGCCGCAGCCGACCAGGCCGGGCCGGTGGCCTACCTCCGCACACTCGAGGACAGCCTCGCCCTGCGCGAGGCCATCGGACCCGACCAGCACATCGTGCTCGTCGGCGCGGGCTGGATCGGGCTGGAGGTCGCCGCCGCGGCGCGCACTGCCGGATCCAGGGTCACCGTCATCGAGTCACTCGAACTGCCACTCGTCCGCGTGCTCGGTCCCGAGATCGCCACCGCGTTCGCCGCGCTGCACCGCGCCCACGGCGTCGACCTGCGGCTGCGCGCCACGATCGAGTCCTTCACCGGGGCCGACGCGGGACGGACCGTCGTACGACTCGACGACGGCTCGCAGTTCACCGCCGACCTGGTGGTCGTCGGTATCGGCGTGGCACCGAACGACGTGCTCGCCAGCGAGGCGGGCCTGGCCGTGGACAACGGCATCCTCGTCGACGAACAGCTCCGGACCTCGGACCCGCACATCTTCGCCGTGGGAGACATCGCCCACCACCAGCACCCCACACTCGGCCGCCGGATCCGGGTCGAGCACTGGGACACCGCGATCCAACAGGCCAAGGTCGCGGCGCGAAACATACTCGGTGGCGACGAGGACTACGCGCGGCTGCCCTACTTCTTCACCGACCAGTACGACCTCGGCATGGAGTACGTAGGCAGCCTTGGCCCACACGGGTACGACGACGTGGTCCTGCGCGGTGAACTGGCCGGCCAGTTCACCGCGTTCTGGGTGCGCGCCGGGCGAATCGAGGCCGGCATGCACGTCAACGACTGGGACGCCATCGACCCGATTCGCCAGCTGGTCGGCGCGACGGTCCCCCTCGATCGGCTCCGCGACGAGTCGATCGACCTCGCCACCCTCGTGCCATGACCGCCCACCGCCCGCTCAGCATTGCTGAGTGCACCTGAGGAGGGCCTCTAGAACGCCCGCCCGCTCGTGCGTCAGGTCGGCAGCCCCCCTGGCACCGCGTCGTACGCCTGTCGCTACGGAACGGCCGGATGGCTGAGATCCACCGGCGCGACTGGCGGTCAGAACTGGGATGCCTGGTCGCGCAACTGGTCTTACGTCTTCAGGCTGACGGCCGCACGAGCAGGTCCTCGTGGTGCACCGTGACCGCGAGCGAGGCCTGAGCCGCCTCCTCGAGGCGTAGTCGCGCGTAGTCCTCGCTGGCCAGCCCGGGTCGCTGATCGGTGGCCGCGGCCAGCCACCC
>JBKJON010000017.1:0-8260 GCA_046595715.1 Marmoricola sp. | reverse complement strand
GCTGGGCCTCAAGGCCGACGAGTACACCCGGATCCGCGAGATCCTCGGGCGCCGGCCGACCAGCTCCGAGCTGGCGATGTACTCCGTGATGTGGAGCGAGCACTGCTCCTACAAGTCGAGCAAGGTGCACCTCAAGCAGTTCTCCGAGATCCCGCAGGTGACCCGCGCCGGCAAGATGCTGGCCGGCATCGGCGAGAACGCCGGCGTCATCGACATCGGCCAGGGCTACGCAGTCACCTTCAAGGTCGAGAGCCACAACCACCCGTCCTACGTCGAGCCCTACCAGGGTGCGGCCACCGGTGTCGGCGGCATCGTGCGCGACATCCTCGCGATGGGTGCCCGGCCGGTCGCGGTGATGGACCCGCTGCGCTTCGGCCCGCTGGATGCACCTGACACCCATCGGGTGATGCCCGGGATCGTCGCCGGGGTGGGGGGCTACGGCAACTGCCTGGGGCTGCCCAACATCGGTGGCGAGGCGGTCTTCGACGCGACCTACGCCGGCAACCCGCTCGTCAACGCCCTGTGTGTCGGAGTCCTGCGGCACGAGGACCTGCATCTCGCGAAGGCCAGCGGCGTCGGCAACCAGGTCATCCTCTACGGCGCCAAGACCGGCGGCGACGGCATCGGCGGCGTCAGCGTGCTCGCCAGCGAGACCTTTGAGTCGACCGGTCCGGCGAAGCGGCCGAGCGTGCAGGTGGGCGACCCGTTCCAGGAGAAGCTGCTGATCGAGTGCACCCTCGAGCTCTTCGCAGCCGGCGTCGTCGCCGGCATCCAGGACCTCGGCGGAGCCGGGCTCTCCTGCGCGACCAGCGAGCTCGCCAGCGCCGGTGACGGCGGCATGCATGTCGAGCTCAGCCTGGTGCCGCTGCGCGACTCCTCGCTGGCCCCCGAGGAGATCCTGATGAGCGAGTCGCAGGAGCGGATGATGGCGGTCGTCGAGCCCGACGACGTCAAGGCGTTCCTCGACATCTGCGAGAAGTGGGACGTCGACGCCACCGTGATCGGCGAGGTCACCGACGGGGAGCACCTGCAGATCGACTGGCACGGCGAGCGTGTGGTCGACGTGCCCCCTCGCTCGGTGGCGCACGACGGGCCGACCTACGACCGTCCCTTCGCCCGCCCCGAGAGCCAGGACGTGCTCCAGGCCGACGGCGCGGAGAAGCTGCCGCGGCCGTCCTCCCCCGAGGAGCTCCGGGACACGCTGCTGCGTCTGGTCGCCAGCCCGAACCTGTGCGACAAGTCGTGGATCACCGACCAGTACGACCGCTACGTGCAGGGCAACACCGTGCTGGCCCAGCCCAGCGACAGCGGCATGATCCGGGTCGACACCGAGACCAACCTCGGCGTCGCGGTGTCCACCGACTGCAACGGCCGGTTCGCGCGCCTCGACCCGTACGCCGGCGCGCAGCTCGCGCTGGTGGAGTCCTACCGCAACGTCTCGACCGGCGGCGCGACCCCGATGGCCATCAGCGACTGCCTCAACTTCGGCTCGCCCGAGGACCCGGCCGTGATGTGGCAGTTCGCCGAGGCCTGCCGCGGCCTCAAGGACGCCTGCATCGAGCTCGGCATCCCGGTCACCGGCGGCAACGTCAGCCTCTACAACCAGACCCGCGAGACGGCCATCCTGCCGACCCCCGTGGTGGCCGTGCTGGGCGTCATCGAGGACGTCACCCGCCGTACGCCGACCGGCTTCGGGGCCACCGGGCACCAGGTGCTGCTGCTTGGCGAGACTCGCGAGGAGCTCTCCGGCTCGGAGTGGGCCCACGTCGTGCACGACCATCTCGGCGGCCTCCCGCCCCGCGTCGACCTGGCCGCGGAGCGCTCCCTGAGCGAGCTCCTCGTCGCGGCCACCGGGGTGCTCTCCTCGGCGCACGACCTCTCCGACGGCGGCCTGGCCCAGACCCTGGTGGAGTGCGGCCTGCGCCACGGCATCGGCGCCCGAGTCGACCTGTCGGAGGTCGCCGGTGGTGACGCTTTCCTGGCCCTGTTCAGCGAGTCGGCCGCCCGGGTGGTGGTGACCGTCGCCCCAGAGGACGAGGAGTGGTTCTACGAGCTGGCCGCCGAGCACGGCGTACCGATCACCTCGCTGGGGGAGACCCGCGGTCACTCGATCGCCGTGGCCGGCGCCTTCGACGTACCCCTCGAGGAGCTGCGCGCCGCCTGGAGCGCGACCCTGCCTGCCGCCATGGCCTGAGGCACGAGCGGGATAGTCCGAGACGTTTCCGTCGTAGATCTGGTCTCACGGCAACGGAATCGTCTCGGACTACCGATCCGGCCCGGGGCGGTCGGCCACTGGGGCACGGTGACGTCCGAGGGCGACGGCTCGCTCCTGCTGATGAACGTGGACTCGCTGGAGTGGCCGGTGATGGTGCTTGCCGGGCTCGAGGGCGGATTCGTGGTCGAGTCGCCCCCGGAGCTGATCGACCTGGTCCGTCGCACGGCCCGGCGGTTCGGGGACGAGTGTCCGGCAGACCCGGAACGAGCGTCGCGGTGAGCCCGGATAGCGTGCTGGGGTGCCCACCCATCTCCGGCTCCAGGACCCCGTCGCGGTTGCCGACGCGCTGGCTCGCGACGAGCACACTCGGGCAGACCTGAAGCTGCTGAGCAAGCACTTCCTCGCGGTGCTCGCGATCAGGGCACCGGGACACTCGGTGGAGGTGCGGGTCCCGCCGTACGCCGCGGCGCAGGTCATCCCCGGCGTGCGCCACACCCGGGGTACGCCACCTGCGGTGGTCGAGCTCGACGGACCCACCTGGGTCGCCCTCGCCACCGGCCGGGAGACCTGGGCCGAGGCCATGGCCGAGGGACGGATCCACGCCTCGGGGCAGCGGGCCGACCTCACGCCCTACCTGCCACTGACCGAGCGCTCGACCGAGGGCTGACGGGCACCGATTTCCGGACTCCGACGTGCGCCTGAGAATGTAGCCCTCATGACGTCTGACACATCGGGATCGCGGCAGCCTGTGCACTCCCACACCCTCGGGTCCCGGGAGCACGTGATCGGCGAGGGGATCGCCTGGACCGCGCGGTGGAGCCTCCGCTGGGTCGCCATCGCCCTCGGAGCCGTGTTGCTGGGGCTGGTCGTCAAGGAGACCTGGGGAATCATGCTCCCGGTCGTGCTCGCGCTGATCATCGCCACGGTGCTGGCGCCGCTGTCCTCGTTCCTCCGCGAGCGTTTCAGGTTCCCGGCCGGACTGGCGGCGGCGACCACGTTGCTCGGCACCATCGCGGTCGTGATCGGCGTCGGCTTCGCGATCGCGCCCTCGGTCGCCGGTCAGTCCGACCAGATCGTCTCGGACACGGCCTCGGGTCTTCAGCGCCTCCAGGACTGGGTCAAGAACAGCGACTTCATCTCGGCCGGTCAGGTGGACTCCGTGCTCCAGGGTCTCCAGGACAAGGTGACGGGATCGGCCGGCAGCATCGCCACCAGTGTCCTCACCGGCGTCTCGGCGGTGGGCAACGCTGGCATCACGCTGGTGATCAGCCTGATCCTCACCTTCTTGTTCCTCAAGGACGGCCGACGTTTCGTCCCGTGGGTGCGGACGCTCGCCGGACCCCAGGTCGGTCCGCACCTGGCCGAGGTGTCCACGCGCGCGTGGTCGACGCTCGGCGGTTTCATCCGGACCCAGGCCCTGGTCTCGGCGATCGATGCCGTCTTCATCGGGGCCGGCCTGCTGATCGTGGGCGTGCCGCTCGCGATCCCGTTGGCCGTGCTCACCTTCTTCGGAGGTTTCGTGCCGATCGTCGGTGCGTTCGTGGTCGGGGCCGTCGCCGTCCTCGTGGCGCTGGTCTCCAACGGGGTCACCGGGGCGCTGATCATCCTCGGCGTGATCTTCCTGGTGCAGCAGCTCGAGGGCAACGTGCTCTCGCCATGGCTGCAGTCGCAGTCGATGAACCTGCAGCCAGCGGTCGTGCTGTTGTCGGTGACCCTGGGGTCGACCCTGTTCGGCATCACCGGCGCCTTCCTGGCGGTGCCGACCGTGGCGGTGGTCGCGGTGGTGCTGCGCTACCTCGACGCGCTGGTCACCCAACGCTCCTTCCCAGCAGATCCTGAGGTGCTGGCCGACCCGGCCAGGAGCGCCGCCGAAGCGGGCGCCGAGGCGGGCGCCGATCCGAACGCCGAGCCGAGCGGGGAGTCAGCCGACCAGCAGTCCGGCGAGTCGTCCACCCGGGCCACGCCCTAGTCTCGAGCCATGGACATCGACGAGCTGCGTACCCGGCTGAGCGCCGAGCTGCCACGCCTGCGGCAGGACCTCGAGGACCTGGTCCGCATCGAGTCGGTCAGCGCCGACCCGGCCCGGGCCGTCGAGGTGCAGCGCAGCGCGGAGGCAGTGGCCGCGCTGTTCCGCGCCGAGGACTTCGAGGACGTGATGATCGTCAGCGCCCGTGAGGACGGCCGCGCCCCGGCCGTGCTGGCCCGCAAGCCCGCGCCCGACGGCCGCCCGACCGTGCTGCTCTACGCCCACCACGACGTGCAGCCCGAGAACGACCACAGTGAGTGGGACTCCCCGCCGTGGGAGCCGACCGAGCGCGACGGCCGTCTCTTCGCTCGTGGTGCCGCCGACGACAAGGCCGGGATCGTGGCCCACCTGGCCGCGATCCGCACGCTCGGGGACGACCTCGGGGTGGGCGTCACGATGTTCATCGAGGGCGAGGAGGAGGTCGGTTCCGAGACCCTCACCGACCTGCTGGCCGCACACCAGGACTATCTCGCCGCCGACGTCATCGTCATCGCCGACTCCGGGAACTGGGACATCGGGGTGCCGGCGCTCACCACCAGCCTTCGTGGTCTCGTGCGCGTCGACATCGGCGTCCGGACCCTGACCCACGCCGTCCATTCCGGCATGTGGGGTGGACTGGTCCCCGACGCACTGATGGCGCTGTGCCGCGTCATCACCAGCCTGCACGACGACGAGGGCAACGTGGCCGTCGCCGGTCTCCACTCCGGCCGCGCGGCCGACGTGGACTACCCCAGGGAGCGGTTGCTCGCGGAGTCGGGCATCGCCCCCGGGGTGGACTTCATCGGCTCGGGCACCTCCGTCGAGCGGCTGTGGACCAAGCCGTCGCTGACGATCACCGGGCTCGACGCCCCCCAGGTCGACGGCGCCAGCAACACTCTCGCCGCAACCGCACGGGCCAAGATCTCGCTGCGCATCGCCCCCGGCGACACCACCGAGAACGCGATCGAGTGCCTTCGCGACCACGTCGAGGCCCACGTCCCGTGGGGAGCCGAGCTCACCTTCACCGTGGTCGACACCGGAGAGCCCACCCAGATCGAGGCGACCGGACCGGCGTACGACGCGGCGCGGAACGCCTTCACCCAGGCGTGGGACGGCGTCGAGCCGATCGACATGGGCGTCGGCGGATCGATCCCGTTCATCGCCGAGTTCCTCGAGACCTTCCCGGACGCCAGCGTGCTCGTGACCGGGGTCGAGGACCCCGACACCCGCGCCCACGGCGCCAACGAGGGCCTGCACCTCGCCGAGTTCGAGCGGGTCTGCCTGGCCGAGGCCCTGCTGCTCGTCAACCTCGCGGGCTGACGATGTCGCTGTCCACCGAGGCCGTGCTCTCGCTGCTCCAGTCCGTCGCCGCCGAGGTGATCACCCCCCGGTTCCGGTCGCTGTCGGATTCCCAGATCGACGAGAAGTCGCCGGGCGACCTCGTGACGGTGGCCGACCGCGAGGCGGAGGAGATCATCACCCGAGCCCTGCTGGAGGCCTATCCCGACGCCGTGGTGCTCGGTGAGGAGGCCTACGCCGGGGAACCGGACCTGCTGCCCCGTTTTCGCGCCGCCGACCACGCCTTCACCGTCGACCCGGTCGACGGCACGAAGAACTTCGTCAACGGATCGCCCGACTTCGCCGTGATGGTGGCCGAGGTCCTCGACGGTGAGGCGGTGCGCGGCTGGATCTGGCAGCCCGAGCACGAGATGGCCTGGGTGGCCGAGCGCGGTGGCGGCGTACGACGCAACGATGAGCCGATCCACCGCGGGCCCGCCGGTGACCAGCCGCAGGGAGCGACCTCCATCTGGTCGCGACGAGGCCGCCAGCCCGAGGGGCTCCCGGTCCTGAACGGATCCTGGATCTGCTGCGGGGTGGACTACCCCAAGCTGATCGAGGGAGAGGCCGACTACCTGCTCTACGGGCACACCAACCCGTGGGACCACCTCCCCGGCACCCTGATGCTCCGGGAGGCCGGCGGCGCCGCGGCCCATCGTGACGGCACGCCGTACGACGCGCGGTCCACGTCCCCAGGGCTCGTCGTGGCCGCTGACGCGCAGACGCTCGGCCGGGCCCTGTCCGCATCCGCGGATCTCTGGCCGAAATAGTCGAGAAGGGGTCGTCGGCGAGTGCTCAGCACCTCGACGGCAAGGCGTGAGACCCCTGCTCGGCACAGGTCACCGACATCTCACCCAGAGGCCGCGCGGAGCACCATGGGTCCGTCTGCGACT
Source organism: Marmoricola sp. (assembly GCA_046595715.1). Classification (GTDB taxonomy): domain Bacteria; phylum Actinomycetota; class Actinomycetes; order Propionibacteriales; family Nocardioidaceae; genus Marmoricola. The sequence continues at coordinate 1,809 of JBKJON010000017.1, read as the reverse complement.
CTGTCGGACGTGGCCCAGAAGCAGCAGCAGCAGAAGAAGCCGAAGAAGAAGGCCCCCGAGCCGCCCCCGCTGCTCCGGGTGCGTGACCTCGTCCGCCGCTTCGGCGAGGTCGACGTCGTCAACGGCCTCGAGCTCGACGTCATGGCAGGAACGGCCGTCGCGCTCGTCGGGCGCAACGGCGCCGGCAAGTCGACCGTGCTGCGCTGCATCACCGGGGCCGACAAGCCGACCTCGGGGACGATCGAGCTCGACGGCGAGGAGATGGACGACCGCTCCCCGACGGTCCGCTCGGCCGTCGCCGTGGTGATGGACGACATGGACTTCTTCCCCGACCTGAGCGTGGTCGAGCACCTCGACCTGTTCGCCAAGGCCCACCGGGTGCCCGACGCCGAGTCGCTCGTCGACGAGATCCTGACCGAGCTCGGCCTGGGACCGCAGTCCGGCCAGCTGCCTGGAACCCTGTCCTCGGGCCAGAAGCGCCGCCTGGCCCTGGCCAGCGCCTTCGTCCGGCCCAGGCGGCTGCTCGTCCTCGACGAGCCGGAGCAGCGGCTCGACACCGCCGGGCTGGAGTGGCTCGCCGACCGGTTGAAGCGCGAGAAGGCCGAGGGGCTCGGGGTGCTGATGGCCAGCCACGCGCCCGCCCTGGTCGAGGCCGTCGCCGACCGGGTCATCGACGTGGGCGCGACCCGGGCGCAGCCGTGAGCGGAGCGGCCGAGGTCCGTGACCTCCGCGGCGACATCCGCCACTGGCGCCGGGGCCGCATCGACACCAAGATCCTGGAGGCGATCGGCGACGCCTACGTCGTGGTGTTCGCCTCCGTCCTCCTCGGGTCGATGGTGATCAGCGTCGTGGTGAACCTGCGCCTGGTCTCCGACGAGAGCTGCACCACCGGCGGCTGCCAGGAGGCACGCACCCTGATGCCCTGGCTGGTGGGGCTGAGCGCCCTGGCCGTCGTACTCGCGCTGGCCCGGCTGTTCGGTCCCGTGTTCGTCTCCCCGGCCGTGGGGTCGTGGCTGTTGAGCGCCCCGGTGGACCGCTCGGCGCTGCTCCGTCCCCGGCTGCTCTGGACGGCGGTCATCGCCGCCGTCTTCTCGGCGCTGCTGGCGGCCGGGGCCACCACCCTGGGAGGTTTCGCCCTCGACCCGCTGCTCGCCTTCTCCGGCTCGGTGGCGGTCCTCGGCGTCGCGGGGGTGGGTCTCGCGGCCCTGTCCCAGGCCGGCGGTGGTCTGGGCGCCCGGCTCCTCACGTGGACCGTCGGGCTGCTCGTGTGGGCCGGTCTGCTGGTCGTGGCCCTGGACCTGGGCCCGAGCTCGCCGCCCCCGACCGGCCTGCCGCTCGGAGGCTGGGTGGCACTGACGGTGGTCGTCGTCGCCTCGGCGGCGGCGCTCGTGGTCGCCGTACGCCGGGTCGGTCGCCTCGGCCGGCACGACGTCTCCCCGGGCGGCACGCTCGCCCCCGGGCTCTCCGGCGCGCTGGCGACCCTCGACCTCGCCCTGGTCTACGACGTCCTCCTCGCGCACCGCTGGAACGGCCACGACGCCGTCCGGCCCCTGCGCGGGGGGCCCAGCGGGCAGGCCGCGCTCGTGTGGACCGACCTGAGCCGGCTGCGCCGCAGCCCCCAGACGCTGGTGCTCCTCGCCGGAGCCGTCGTGGTGCCCTACGCCGCCGAGGCGGCCGGGGCCGGACGGGTGATCCTGCTGCTCAGCGCCTTCTGCGGCTTCCTGGCGGGACTGCCCCTGCTGGCCGGTCTTCGGGTAGTCACGCCCACCCCGAGCCTTGCGCGTCGCCGAGACCGGGAACGGCATGGCC
>JBKJON010000600.1:0-3294 GCA_046595715.1 Marmoricola sp. | reverse complement strand
CGCCTTCACCAGTGGTCCCTGGCCCGAGATGACGGCGACGTGCGCGGCCGCGACCGCAGCGTCGACGTCCTCGGCGTTGCCCCGGGCCACCCGGGCCCAGGCCTCGCCGAGGAAGGGGTCCTCGGTCTCGAACCAGTCGTCACCGCGGGGTGCGTGGGCCGCCCCGTCGACGTGCATCGAGAAGCTGCGCATGCTCGGCTCCATTCCTAGAAGGTCTCCAGCCCCAGGGCGGCCCGGAAGCTGTTCTTGTTGGCTACTCCGTCACGAGGTGGCAGCGCCCTGGCCGTCTCCTCGAGTCCGATCATCACCCGCGCCATCGACGTGCCGGAGCGCCCAGCGGCCTCCACTGCCAGGTCGTCCAGCTGCTCCATCGAGGTGATCGTGTGCGTAGAGGCGATCCCGCACCCGTGTGCCACCGCGGCCAGGTCGGTGCCGAGGCTCGTGTGGCTCGCCTGCATGCCCGTCTCGCCGAAGTGCCCGTTGTCCAGGACGACGATCGTCAGGTTGGCCGGGGCGCAGGCGGCGACGGTGGCCAGCGAACCGAGGCCCATCAGCTGTTCGCCATCGCCCGTGACCGCCAGCACCGAGCGGTCGGGCTGCGCCATGGCCAGGCCGAGAGCGACGGGAACTGCGCCACCCATGGCACCCCAGAGGTAGAAGTGCGTGGCGCGCCGACCTGCCGCGAAGACGTCGTAGGTCGGTGAGCCGAGTCCGGTGACGACCAGTGCGTCCGGGAGGAGGTCGAGCAGTCTCGAGACGGCCCGGCGTCGGTCCAGTCCCGCGGTCGTCGTGCGCTCCGTCATCAGTCCTGCTCCCACTTCTTGCGCCCGATCAGCTTCTGCCCCAGCAGCACGGCCACGCGCTCCCCGGCCAGGAACACCGCGTCGACGGCAGCGCTCAGGGTCTCCTCGACCTCCTCGGGATCGTCGACCCGTAGGACGGTGATGCCCATCAGCTCCAGGGCGCCCTGGGTGGCCCGCCCCATCGGCCCCTGCCACGGGTTGAACTCGGCGTACTCCCCCCTCATGGTCACGATCGTGAGGAACGGGAACCGGCAGGAGTCCAGCAGCGAGAACATGTTGACGCAGTTGCCGACGCCGCTGCTCTGCATCAGCAGGACGGCGCGGTCGCCGCCGAGCCAGGCCCCGCAGGCCACGGCCACTCCCTCCTCCTCCGAGGTCAGGACGACGTTGCGGATGTCGGGGTCGTCCGTCGCCTGCCGGATCGTGTGCGCGTGCCCGGCGTCGGGGACGTAGGCGACCTGCCGGACCTCGGCCCTCTTCAGGACCCGGAAGACGGACTCCTCCCAGGCCGGTGCGGGTGCGGGTGCGCTCATCTGATCAGGGTCTCGCGTCCGGAGCAGGAAGTGAACGTGTCGAACGCGAGTGGAGGGATAAGGTCTGCTTCATGCGTCTGTCCGCGTTCCACCTTCAGGTCCTGGGCGAGGTGCAGCGGGCCGGGAGCCTGGCCGGGGCGGCGCGCACCCTGGGCGTCAGTCCCCCGGCCATCTCCCAGCAGGTCGCGCGGGTCGAGAACGAGCTCGGGGCGGCCGTGGTCAACCGTGGTGCGCGCGGCGCCTCGCTGACTGAGCTGGGTGCGGTGCTGGCCGCCCACGGCCTCGCCATCACCGACCAGGTCGACGCCGCCTCCGAGGCCGCGGACCGGCTTCTGGGTCAGCACGCCCGCCGCCTCCGGGTGGGTGCCGTCTCCTCGAGCGTCCAACCCATCCTGGCCGACGCCCTGGCCACGATCCGGCTGCGCTACCCCGACAGCGAGCTCTCCGTCGTGGAGGTCGGGTCGGACACCGGGGTCGACCTCGTGGCACAGGGAAGCCTCGACCTCGCCCTCGTGGCGGGCTACGGCACCGCCCCCTTCCACGAGGGGCTCGCCATCCGCGAGGTCGCGGTGGACGACCTGCTGCTCGTCGTACCCGACGACCACGCCGTGGCTCTTTCCGAGCCGTCGACGGTCGACCTGCGAAGGCTGGAGGACGACGTCTGGGTGAGCGGGGCTCCCGGGCGCCGTCACCGGGTGCAGCTCGACGCCCTGGCCGCCGGCTTCGGGTTCGTCCCTCGTGTGACCTTCGAGACCGAGTCGTTCCAGGTCGCCCAGGCCCTCGTCTCTGCCGGAGTGGCCGTGGCCATCGTGCCCGCCACCGCGCGGCTGGCGCTCTCCGGCGTCCGACACTTCCAGATCACCGGGGATCCCACGCGCATCCTCTACGCCGTGACCGCTCAGAGCGTGGACCACCTGCCCCTGGCCGAACCCATGCTCGAGGCGATCCGGCAGACGGCGCGGGAGAGCTCTTCGCTCTGAGCCGAACCGTCGGGCCGACCCGAGGCAGGCCTCAGGCGACTTCCTTCCACGGATCGTGCTCCGCCAGGATCCGGTCGATCCTTGCCTGGTCGAGCCGGGAGACGACGTACTGGTTCTCCTGCGCGTCGCGCACGCACTTGGCCAGGGTGAACGCGGAGGTCGTCAGGATATGTCCCGAGTCTCACGGGGCCGCTCCCGACCTGGTATCCGCGCTGATACTCAGGTCGCGAGCGACGTGACTCAGTCAGCCACGTAGAACATCCGCTTGTTGACGAACTCGTCCATGCCCAACGGGCCGAGCTCTCGCCCGAAACCGCTGCGCTTGACACCGCCGAAGGGCACCTCTGCGCCCTCGCCCGCTGGGGTGTTGACGTTGGACATGCCCACCTCGAGACGGGCGGCCACCTTGGTGGCACGCTCCTTGTCGGCACTGAACACGGCCCCGCCGAGGCCGTAGTCGCTGTCGTTGGCCAGGGTGAGCGCCTGCTCGTCGCTCGCCACCGAGTAGACCACCGCGACCGGACCGAACAGCTCCTCACGGTAGGCGCGCATCTCCTCGGTGATCCCGGTGAGGACCGCGGGTGAGTAGTACGCCGCGGGACCATCACCGAGCACACCGCCCGCGTGCAGGGTGGCGCCCTTGCTCACGGCGTCCTCGACCTGCTCGGCCAGCCGCTCGGCGGCGGCTCGTGAGGAGAGCGGGGCGAAGGTGCCCTCGGCGCCCTCGGCCGGGTCTCCCGGTCGCAGGTCGGTGGCCAGCTCGGTGAGCCGTGCCACGAACGGGTCGAAGACGTCGTCCATGACGATCATCCGCTTGTTGGAGTTGCACGCCTGGCCGGTGTTGCTGATGCGGGTCTCCCACGCCAGCTCGGCGGCCGCGCCTGCGTCCTCCGTGTCCAGCACGACGTAGGGGTCGGACCCACCGAGCTCGAGCACGCACTTCTTGAGGTTCTTCCCGGCGATCGCGGCCACGACCGC
>JBKJON010000595.1:0-11823 GCA_046595715.1 Marmoricola sp. | reverse complement strand
CCGGTGTAGGTCCCGCCGGAGGTGCCGGAACCCACGAGACTGCTCGAGGACAGCTTCGAGGGCGTGTAGGACCAGCGCATCTGGTAGGAGGCACCAGGGACCGCGCGCCACTTGACCAGGAGCTTGGCGTGGTACCAGTCCTGTCCGGCCCGCGTCACGGCCGAGACACGCATGCCCAGCTTGCCCCTCCTGGCCTCGGCGGCCGTGGCACCCATGCTCACGACAAGCAAGCTGCAGACAAGCGTGATCAGAACACGGGTCAGGCGACGCATCATGGCTACATCCAGTCCAGGGGGGAAATGGGCTTTTCCTCGCGCCAGACTAGACCGGTATGTCCCGTTTGATCGGAAAAAATACGGAAACGTCCACATGGTGGCTCGCCTGGATTCCTCAAGACCCCACGCGCCCCCGTGGCCCCGGGGAACCATACCCGTTGCTCTGATGGCCGGTTGTTTCGGCCTTCCGTGTGCCGGGTACGCGAACCTTGGCAGAGAACCGGACGCCCGTCGCGAACGGGTGTGACAACCAGGGAGCATCCATGAAGTGGGTCATCATCATCCTCATCGTCGTGGCCGTCGTGCTTGCGGCCGCCTTGATTGCGACTGCGACCAAGCGCAAGAAGGACCAGGTCGCCCGAGTGCGGGCCGACGAGCTGCGTTCCGACGCCGCCCAGGTCGCCTCCACCAGGCACCACGAGGAAGCCCGCGCCCGGGAGGCGGAAGCAGAGGCGGAGCGAGTCCGGGCCCAGGCCGACCGGCTCGAGGCCCAGGCGACGGACAAGCGCACGTCGTACGAGCAGACCCGAGCACAGCAGGAGGACACGCTCCGAGAGGCCGACCGGCTCGACCCGGACGTCGACCACAGGTCCTCGGACTATGCACCGGACCTCGACGGCAGCCGCCGCAACGATCGGGCCGAGGCCCAGACCGGGGCCCAGAACGGGGCCCAGAACGGGGCCCAGCACGGGGCCGAGCACGGGGCCGAGCATGCGGCAGGGAGCGCCGACACGGGCCCTGCCAACCCCGTGCCATCCGGCCCGGAGACGATCGTTCCCGGCGAGCGTGACCCCAGGCACGACCAGATCTGAGCCGCACTTCCGGACAAACTCGTCGATAAGCGCACATAACTATCCACACTGTCCTACGGTCGTCAGGGCAGGCTGCCCGGTAGGAGGGGTGGCCGCTCTCCCCGACGGCTATCAGGACAAAGGATGAGTCCCGTGCACGGCTCACGCTCGAACGTCCTGCTGACAGCTGGTCTGTCGGCCACCGCCCTGATGCTTGCTGTCCACTCGCTCCGAGTCACTGCCGACCCCGAGCTGGTGGCACGCGCCTGGGCGGCCACCGCGGTCGCCACCGTGATGGTCCTGCTGGCCCCGCCCCGGTGGACGAGGGCGCTCACGGCGCTGGTGGCAGGTCTGATGCTCACGGCCTGTCTCCTCGCCGGCCGCGACCTTGTGTTCTCGGTCGGCTTCGCGCTCGCGAACGCGGTCGAGGTGCTGGTGGTCGTCCGCTGGCTCACCGGTTCCGAGAGTGGCCGTCCGCAGCTGCGCACGTGGAGCGACTACCGGCGTTGGCTGCTCGGCATCACCGTGGCGAGCTGTGCGGCGGGCTCGATCACGGCTGTGACCATCGGCCTCGGTGGCGGCACGGACCTGTGGCGACCCTTGCTGTGGATCGCCATCTCCCACCTGGGTGCGCAGACCGTGGCTCTTCCCCTGGTCATGCACCAGGCGCGGCACCAGGTCGAGATCTCCGCGGTGGAGATCGCCAGCCACCTCGGCCTGCTCGCGCTCGGCGCCGTCGTCTGCCTCAGCGCCGCCCCGTCCGAGCCAGTCGCCTTCCTGCTGCTCCCGCTGCTGATGTGGGCCGCGGCACGCTTCACACCACGGTGGGCGAACCTGGAGCTGTTGGCGGTGGCCCTCGGGATCGCCCTGCTCCCGGAGCTGGTCAGAGGGCCCTTCGGTCTGATCACCGCACAGTCCAACGCCCTCGACATCGCCGCCAGCTCCCAGACCTTCACCGCCGTGAGTGCCGTGACCGCTGTCGCCTTCTCAATGATGATGGGACACCTGAGGGACTCGCTGCGACGCAACCACGAGAACGAGATCCAGCTCAGCCAGCTCCTCGACTCTGCCAGCGGTACGGCGTTCATCGCCACCGACCTCGAGGGTCTGATCACCTGGTTCAGCCCTGGCGCTGAGCATCTGCTCGGCTACCGGGACGAGGAGGTCGTGGGCCGCATCACGCCGATGCCCTTCCACGAGATTCCCGAGCTCGCGGCTCGTGCGAAGGAGCTCGGCACCGCGGCCGGCTACGGGGCGGTCACCCACCTGGTCGAACAGGGGGCCGAGCAGGACACCCGCGACTGGACCTTCGTACGACGTGACGGCAACCGCCTGACGGTGTCGCTCAGCGTCACGGCGGTGCGCGACGACGACGGTCGACCGCTGAGCTACCTCAGCGTCGTGCGCGACGTCACAGATCGCCGCGCGGCCGAGCAGGCCCTGGTCTTCGCCCTCGACAAGGAGCGCGAGACCAACCAGCGGATGCTGGAGCTGGACCGGGTCAAGGGCGATTTCGTCTCCTCGGTCAGCCACGAGCTGCGCACGCCCCTGACCAGCATCATCGGTCTCACCGAGCTGCTCGCGGACGACCTCTCCGACAACCTCACCGACGAGCAGCACCGGCTGGTCGAGCGGATCGACCGCAACGGCGGGCGCCTCCTGCACCTCGTCGAGGACCTGCTCACCATCGCCCGGGTGGAGGACGGCGACCTCTCCCTGGAGCAGGTCCCGACCGATCTCCGCCATCCGGTCCAGGTGGCCACCGACGAGGTCTCGCACGCGGCACACAAGGGGTGCGTGGCCCTCCGGGTGGTCGTGCCCCCCGAACCGGTGATGCTGGACGGCGACCCGGCCTACCTCGAGCGCCTGGTGCTCAACCTGGTCACCAACGCCGTGAAGTTCACCCCCGACGGGGGCACCGTTGAGGTTCGCCTGGAGGTGCACGGAGACGTGGCCGAGCTCCGCGTGACCGACACCGGCATGGGCATCCCCATCGAGGAGCAGGGTCGTCTCTTCCAGCGGTTCTTCCGCTCCTCGCTCGCCACCCGAAACGCCATCCAGGGCACCGGCCTGGGGCTGCACATCGTCCGTTCGATCGCCGAGGCCCACCACGGCCGCATCGACTTCGAGTCACTCCCGGGCGAGGGGACGACCTTCGCCTTCACCGTCCCGCTGATGGACGGGAGACCGGCCGTCGCGGAGGCGCCGCAGGCGCGTCACGCGAGGGACATCGCGCCGGCACGGCCTGGGACGTCCTAGAGGTAGAGCCCGGTCTGGCTGTCCCCGAGGCGCTCGGCCGCCACGGCGTGCACGTCACGTTCTCGCAGGACGACGTAGAGCTCGCCCGTGACCTCGACCTCGGCCTTGTCGTCAGGGTCGAACAGCACTCGGTCGTCGACCTCGATGGAGCGCACGTGGGGGCCGACCGCGACCACCCGGCACCAGGCCAGGCGGCGAGCACTCATGGCCGCGGTCGCTGGGATCACGATGCCGCCGGTCGAGCGACGTTCGCCCTGCTCGAGGTCGACCGCTACCAGCACCCGGTCGTGGAGCATCCGGATCGCGACCTTCTCGCCCGTCGCCGTCGCGGCCCCGGCCGTTCCGGCCACGGTGCCGACGCCTGGCGCGGTCACTTGACGAGCTTGCGCACGATCACGAACAGCGCGACGACCCCGGCCACACCACCGGCGACCTTGAGGATGTTGTCCTGGCGCGGGGCGCCGCTGGGGTCCACGAAGTAGGCCTTCACCGAGGCGATCTCGCGCCGCGCGATCGTCTTGGGGCTGGCACGGTAGACGAGCTGATCGATCGTGGCGCCGAGGCGCTCACGAGTCTGCTCGATCTCGTTCTCGAGGGACGACACCTGGTCGGACACAGTCCTTGGCTCCTTATCGGTCACGCCTGCGGCCGTGCCCTCGGGCTGGGACGGGCCATCAGGCAGGAAGGTTACCAATCCCGGGGATGGTCGCCGGATCGAACCCGAACGGGAGCTCCAGCCGGTGGCGACGCATGAGCTCGACGTCGGTCAGCAGGTCGTAGGTCGAGCCGTCTGCCACCACCTGCCCGTCGTGGAGTACGACGGACCGCGGGCACAGCTCGAGGGCGTAGGGCAGGTCGTGGGTGACCATCAGCACGGTCACGTCGAGCGAGCGCAGGATGTCGGCCAGCTCGCGGCGCGAGGCCGGGTCCAGGTTGGACGACGGCTCGTCGAGCACCAGGATCTCGGGCTCCATCACCAGCACCGTGGCCACGGCCACCCGCCGGCGCTGACCGAAGGAGAGATGGTGCGGCGGGCGGTCGGCGTACTCCGCCATGCCCACCTGTTCGAGCGCCGCCAGCACCCGGGCGTCGAGCTCCTCGCCGCGGAGTCCCTGGTTGGCTGGGCCGAACGCGACGTCCTGGCGCACGGTGGCCATGAACAGCTGGTCGTCGGGATCCTGGAAGACGATGCCGACCCGGCGCCGGATCTCCTTGAGGTTGGCCTTCTCCACCGGCATCCCCGAGACGGAGACGCTGCCGGCGCCCGCGGTCAGGATGCCGTTGAGGTGCAGGACCAGCGTGGTCTTGCCGGCTCCGTTGGGCCCCAGCAGGGCGACCCGCTCCCCCTGATGGACGTGCAGGTCGACCCCGAAGAGCGCCTGGTGGCCGTCGGGGTAGGCGTGCGCGAGGCCACGCACCTCGAGCACCGGGACCGGCATCAGGCGGACGCCTGCTCGATGACGGGGTCCCGGTGGTGGTCCCGGGGGTGGTCCCGGGGGTGGTCCCGGGGGTGGTCGTGGTCGTGGTCGGGAGCAGGGACCCCGCTGGCCACGCGAGGGGCGAACGTGGGCAGAGTGCCGTCGTACCCGCGCGCGAGCATGGCCAGGTGCACCCGCTCACCGCGCTCGTAGGACCGAATGAACAGGGCGCCGAGCGATCGCGCGAGCACGGGCCAGTGACGAGGTGACCTCGGGTTGCAGCCACGTGACTTCATGGACGTCATCATCCGGCCCATCTCGGCGGAGACCACGTCGAGGTAGCGCAGCATGAACCCCATGATCTGCACGATCAGGTCCGGCATCCGCAGCCGCCGCAGTCCCAGCAGGACGTCTTGCGGGTCGGTGGTCGCGGCCATCGTCAGGGACGCGAGCACACCCAGGGAGCCCTTGGCGATCAACCCCCAGGCCGCGAGCAGCCCGGGCTCGGAGACGGTCAGGCCGAGAACCTCGAGCTTCGGGCCCTCGGCGATGAACGGGACGAGCACCGCGAACAACACGAAGGGGGTCTCGATCAGCATCCGCTTGGCGAGGTAGCCGAACGGGACCCGGCTCAGGGCCACCACCCCCAGCAGGATCAGCAGGTAGCCCGCGAAGACCGGGAACCACCCGCGGGGGGTGGCCACCACGATCAGCATGAAGCTCACCAGGGTGACCAGCTTGAGGTGCGCCGGAGCCCCGTGGACGACGCTGTGGCCGTGGTAGTGCAGGCGATGACCGTGCCCGGCGCCCACCGCTAGACCTCCGAGGTCGTGGGAGCGCGCTGCTCCGCGTCGTGGTCGGCGCTGTCACCGTGGCGGCGGCGCAGCACCCAGAACAGCCCGCCCGTGATTCCCAGGACGAGGAGGCAGCCGACCACTCCTGCCACCCCGCCGCTCAGCCGCTTGTTGTCGATGCCCTTGGTGGAGTAACCGGCGAAGGGTCCCTCGGCGGTGGCGGACGGCTTCTCCTGGGCGATGAACCCGGTCTTCTCGGCGACGAAGTTCAGGCCGTCGGGGTGGGAGCTTGCGTAGTAGCTGGCTCCCCCGGCGATCAGCAGCGCCGCGAGCAGGAAGACCGCGAAGAACCTCTTGGTGCTGGTGCGCTTCTCGCTCACGGCTGATCCCCTTCCCGCGTGCGGGTCGACGCGGGCGCGGTGCTCGGTGCCGCCTCCCGGATCTCGAGGGTCCTGGCGCGCAGGGCCGTGCGCGCGCCGTACACGAGATCAGGGCGTACGCCGACCACCGAGGCGACGACGAGGAAGGTGATGACTGCCTCGCCGACCCCGATGACGACGTGCCAGGAGACCATCGCCACGAGCACCTTCTCGGTCGCGACGGGAGCCGTGCCACCGATCGCGAAGAGCAGGCTGAAGACGGTGGCGGCGACGGGCACACTGATCAGCGCGCCGACTGCGGCCGCTGGGGCGACCAACCCGAGCCGGTCGGGCAGCACCGCACGGACGACCCTGAAGGCCAGCCACCCGACACCGACGCCGACCAGCGCCATCAGGTCGATGTTGGTGCCCAGGGCGGTGATGCCACCGTCGGCCATGAAGAGCCCCTGCACCAGCAGCACCGTGCTGATGCACAGCACCGCCGTCCACGGGCCGGCCAGCACTGCTGCCATCGCCCCTCCGAGCAGGTGGCCGCTGGTGCCGGCCGCGACCGGGAAGTTCATCATCTGTCCAGCGAAGACGAAGGTCGCGACGAGGCCCGCCATCGGCGCGGTACGGTCGTCGAGTTCTCTGCGAGCTCCCCGCAAGGCGAGCGCGAGCCCACCGACGGCGACGACACCGGTCGCGATGGATGTGGGCGCATCGAGGAAGCCGTCGGGAACGTGCATGTGACACACCCTACGTTGTTGCAAATTGTTCGCAACTACTCACTCGACCATTAGGAGACCCCCATGAGCGAGTCACAGCAGGCGTCCCACCGCCTCTCCCCCGGCGACACCGCCCCCGACTTCACCCTGCCGACCGACACCGGTGACGACGTCTCCCTGTCCGGCCTCAGGGGCCGCAAGGTCATCGTCTACTTCTACCCGGCCGCGATGACCCCTGGCTGCACCAAGCAGGCCTGCGACTTCACCGACTCGTTGGAGTCGCTGCGCGGCGAGGGCTACGAGGTCGTGGGCATCTCTGCGGACAACCCCGCCAAGCTGGCCACGTTCCGCGAGCGCGACAGCCTCTCGATCACGCTCGCCTCCGACGAGGACCGGTCGGTGATGACCTCCTACGGCGCGTTCGGTGAGAAGTTGCTCTACGGCAAGGTGGTCCAGGGCGTCATCCGCTCGACGATCGTGGTCGACGAGTCCGGCCAGGTCGCCCTGGCGCAGTACAACGTCAAGGCCACCGGGCACGTCGCCAAGCTGCGCAAGGACCTCGGCCTGGGGTGAGCCGGTCCTAGACTCGCGCTGCTAGCCGGAGTGGTGGAATAGGTAGACACGCAGGTTTTAGGTACCTGTGCCTTCGGGCGTGGGGGTTCAAGTCCCCCCTTCGGCACCTACACGCTCGACCGCAGACCGTAGACCGTCTCCCGGCGTGCGCGTCCCGCCGACGTCACGACCTGAGCAGGTCGGCGACCACCGGCGCGATCGCACGCAGCGCGTGACCGCGGTGGCTGATCCGGTCCTTGTCCCCGGCCGACAGCTCCGCCGCGGTGAGATCGCCGCCCTGGTCCTCGGGCACGAACAGCACGTCGTAGCCGAAGCCACCGCTCCCCCGAGGCTCCCGGACGACCCGCCCGCGCATCTCGCCGGTGGTGACCTTCTGCTCTCCGCCGGGGTGGCACAGCGCGACGGCGCAGCGGAACTCCGCCCCGCGCCGCCGGTCGGGCACGTCGGCGAGCTGGTCGAGCAGGAGCACGTTGTTCCGGTGGTCGTCCTTCGGCGGGCCGGACCACCTGGCCGAGAGCACCCCGGGCATGCCGTTGAGCGCGTCCACGCACAGCCCGCTGTCGTCGGCCAGTGACGGGAGACCGGTGGCCCGGGCCCCGGCGCGGGCCTTGAGGAGGGCGTTGCCCTCGAAGGTCGGCTGGTCCTCCACCGGTTCGTCGTAGGCCACGACGTCGTCGAGCCCGAGCACCTCGATCCCGGGAAGATGCTGGTCCAGGATCCTCCGCATCTCCTCGAGCTTCTTGGGGTTGCGGGAGGCGAGGAAGACCCGGGGTCGACCGGCAGGGAGCTCAGCCAAGTGTCAGTGCCTCCTGCTGCATGCGGGTCAGGTCGGCGCATCCCTTCTCGGCCAGTGCCAGCAGCGAGTCGAGCTCGGCGCGATCGAAGGCCGCGCCCTCGGCGGTGCCCTGCACCTCGACGAACTTGCCCTCGCCGGTCATCACGACGTTCATGTCGGTCTCGGCCCGGACGTCCTCCTCGTAGGGCAGGTCGAGGCGCGGCACACCGTCGATGATCCCCACGGAGATCGCCGCGACGGACCCGGTCAGCGGGTCGCCCTTGAGGGCGCCCTCTCCGCGGAGGTGCGCGACGGCGTCCGCCAGCGCCACGTAGGCGCCGGTGATCGCGGCCGTGCGGGTGCCGCCGTCGGCCTGGAGCACGTCGCAGTCCAGCACGATCGTGTTCTCGCCCAGGGCCTTGTAGTCGATCACCGCGCGCAGCGAGCGCCCGATGAGCCGGGAGATCTCGTGGGTGCGGCCACCGATGCGGCCCTTGACCGACTCCCGGTCCGAACGGGTGTTGGTCGCGGACGGCAGCATGGCGTACTCCGCGGTGACCCAGCCCAGCTCGGAGCCCTTGCGCCAGCGAGGCACACCGGTCGAGGCAGAGGCCGCGCACAGCACGCGGGTGCGACCGAACTCCACCAGCACGGAGCCGGCCGGGTGGTCCTGCCAGTGGCGGGTGATCTTGATCGTGCGGAGCTCGTCGTCGGCGCGGCCGTCAGCGCGGGACAGGTCGGAGGAAGTCATGCCGCGACCCTACCGACGACCTACGACGGCCGAACCGTGGCACCGCCCGGGCTACTTCACCTCGGCGCGCAGGACGCGGACCAGCCCGGCCAGGAACGGCAGCACGACCCAGATCAGCATGCTGGTGGCCACTTGGCCCCACTGCTCGCCCGACAGGTTCTCTCCACTGAACAAGGGTTGCTGGGAGGTCCCGAGGTCGACCCAGGGTGCGATGTCGCTGAGCGCGCCCCAGAGCGAGGCCACGATCGAGAACGCGATCGGCAGCACGAAGTAGGACACGATCGCAGCGGCGCTGTTGAGGAAGATCAGGCCGAAGGCCAGACCCTGCAGCACCCCGGTGCCCTGGAGCAGCGCGAACTTCGCGAAGTCGTCGGGCCCGATGTTCACCCAGGCGTCGGGTCCTCCGCTTGCGAGCGTGCCCAGCGTGGCAGAGGCGATGGCGATGACCACCGCGAGCAGTCCGTAGATCAGGGCGGCGACCACCTTGGCCGCGATCACCTTGCCCCGGTGCGGTTCGAGGGTGAACGTCACCATGCCGGTGCGCTGGCTCCACTCCTGGGTGACCAGCAGGATTCCCAGCACGGGCAGCAGGAAGCCCTGGGGGGTGGCCATGATGCCCATGAAGTTGGTGAAGGTGCGGTCGGCCTCCGCGGCCGTGAGCATGAAGATGACCGTGATCAGGGCCGTGATCGCGACGATGGCGATGATCAGCCAGAGACCGGCCCGGGTGTCCACCATCTTGCGCATCTCGACCTTGACCAGCCGGGTGGTGGGCACCTTGGACGTGGAGGTCACGTCCAGGGTGTGGCGCTGCGGTGTGCTGCTGGCGGGGGCTCCCACGGTGCTCATACTCGGACTCCTTCGGGGGTGATGCCGTCGCGTTGGTCGTCGGAGGTGAGCTGCAGGAACATCTCCTCCAGCCCGGCGCCCTCGGCGCGCTTGAGCTCGGCGAGGACGACACCTGCCGCTGCCGCCGCCCGCCCGACGTCGATCGGTTCCGCCTCCGAGCGGAAGCCGCCGTCACCGGAAGGAGTCGCCGAGATGTTGGCGGCCCGCAAGGCGTGCTCCAGGGCGACGGCGTCCTCCGGCTTCACGTAGGTGCCGGCAGTGTGGAGCAGCTCGGCCTTGGTGCCCTGGGCCACGATCTTGCCGCGGCCGATCAGCACCATCTCGTCGGCGATCATCTCGACCTCGTGCAACAGGTGCGAGGACAGCAGCACGGTGCCCCCCTGCCCAGCGAAGTTGCGCAGCAGGCCACGCATCCAGTGGATGCCGGCAGGGTCGAGTCCGTTGACGGGCTCGTCGAGGATGAGCACCGACGGGTCACCGATCAGGGCGTTGGCGATGCCGAGACGCTGGCGCATGCCGAGGGAGTAGTTGCGGACGCGACGCTTGGCCTCGCTCCCGGAGAGGCCGACCAGCGTCAGCATCTCCTCGACGCGGTCCTTGCCCATGCCCATCGTGTCGGCGCTCAGGCGGAGGACCTCACGCCCGGTGCGGCCTGCGTGCTGGGCCGAGGCGTCGAGCAGCACCCCGACGTGGCGTGAGGGGTTGGGGATGTCGGAGAAGCGGTGGCCTCCGATCAGGGCCTGGCCACCGTCCTGCGGTGTCAGTCCGACCATGATGCGCATGCTGGTGGACTTGCCGGCGCCGTTGGGACCGAGGAAGCCGGTGACCTTGCCGGACCGTGCCACGAAGGACACGTCGTCGACCGCGGTGAACTGGCCGTAGCGCTTGGTCAGGTTCTCGAGCGTGATCATGACGGCCATCATGCCGAACTCGTCCCACGCATTTCTCCCCGGGCGCGCCCGCGGGTTCGTTCAGAGGTCGTACGTCGTGCCTGGTGCGGCCAGCTCCACCGGCCCGTCGTAGGTCCCGATGGCCTCCGCCAGGACCTTCTCGGGGTCGTGCCACGGAGGGATGTGGGTGAGCAGCAGCCGCCGGGCACCCGCGTCGGTGGCCGTCCGGCCGGCCTCGGCACCGGTGAGGTGCAGGTCGGGAGGGTTGGGGGCTCCTTCCATGAAGGAGGCCTCGCACAGGAACAGGTCCGCTCCGCGAGCGGTGTCCTCCAACCCCTGGCAGGTCCCGCTGTCCCCCGAGTAGGCGAGGGTGCGACCACCCGCCTCCACCCGCAGTGCGTACGCCGTGACCGGATGGGCCACCTCACACACGGTGACGGTGAACGGACCGAAGTGGACCGACTCGGAGGGGTAGGGGATGAAGTCGAACTCCTCCTTCATCCCCGGGTCCTCCTCGAGGTCATAGGCCTTGGCCAACCGCCGCGCAGTGTCGGCCGGGCCCCAGACCGGGATGCGCGGAAGCGCGCCGTCGGGGTGGTACTTGCGCATCACGTAGTAGCCGCACAGGTCGAGGCAATGGTCGGCGTGCAGGTGCGAGAGGAACACGGCGTCGATCACCTCGGCGTCGGCGTACCGCTGCAGCGAGCCCAGGGCGCCGTTGCCCATGTCGAGCAGCACGCGCCAGGTGCGGCCATCCTGCTCGGCCTCGAGGAGGTAGCAGCTCGCCGACGAGCGGGGGCCCGGGTAGGACCCGGAGCTGCCGATGACGGTGAGTCTCATGGGCCTTCCCGGGGCGGTGACGTGCGGTGGGGTGGACAGGGGTGTGCGGTGATCATCCTGCCCCCACCGCCCACGCTCCACCGACGAACTGCGTGACGCTCTCGAGCTCGGGACCGAGGAAGCGTCGTCCGGTCGTCGCGAACTCCTCGGGCTGGCCGGTGGTGAGGAAGCGGTGCCTGGGGTGCGGCTCCCCCGGCATCCCCTCCGGGTCGCGCTCGATGCCGTGCTGCACCAGCATCCGGTAGACGTCCTTGGCGCACTCCTCGGCGCTGCTGACCAGCGTCACCCCGTCGCCCATCACCATCGAGATGACGCCGGTGAGCAGGGGGTAGTGGGTGCAGCCGAGGATGAGCGTGTCGATGTCGGCGGCGAGCAAGGGGTCGAGGTACTCGTGAGCGACCGCTTGGAGCTCGGGGCCGCCGGTCACGCCCTGCTCGACGAACTCCACGAAGCGCGGGCAGGCCTGGGTCGAGAGGGTCACCTGCGGGGCCGCCGCGAACGCGTCGTCGTAGGCCTGTGAC
>JBKJON010000396.1:0-7469 GCA_046595715.1 Marmoricola sp. | reverse complement strand
CGTAGGCGCGGGTTCCCTGCTGGGTGGGCAACCCGGCGACGTCGCTGTTGTCCTTGACGAAGCTCGGCTGGCCGGCGAAGAAGCCCTCGTGTGGCGTCACGGCCTCCGCGGCCGCCGCTGCGAAGCGGTCGACGGCAAGACCGGAGAGGTCCTTGTCGACCTTGCGGGTGCGAGCGATCGCGGCCTCGACGGCCTCGAGCCGGGAGACCCGCCTCTCCCTGATCTCCAGGGCCAGACCGACGGCGTCGTGGTCGCCGAGAGCGTCGTCACCGAAGGCGTGCACGCGGATCAGGGGCGCGGGTTGTTCCTGAGGCATGGCCCGAACCGTAACGTCCTCAGCGGGCGATGCCGCGACGGTGGCACCCGACGAGGTGGGTGTCGACCAGGCCGGTCGCCTCCATCAGGGCGTGCATAGTGGTCGGTCCCACGAACCCGAACCCGAGCCTGCGCAGGGCCTTGGACAGGGCCGTCGACTCGGGTGAGATCGCCGGAACGTCGGTCGGCCCCTCGGGCTCCGGGTCGCGCTCGGGCCGGAAGGCCTCGATGAGACGCTCGAGGCCACCGTCCTCGCGCAGCGCCACGGTGGCGGTCGCGTTCTTGCGGGTCGTCAGGATCTTGGCCCGGTTGCGAACGATGCCGGTGTCGGCCATCAGCTCGTCGAGATCGCCGTCGGTCATCGCGGCCACCCGGTCGACGTCGAAGTCGTGGAAGACCTCTCGGAACCGGTCGCGCTTGTTCAGGATCGTCGACCACGAGAGACCGGCCTGGAAGCCCTCGAGGCTGAGCCGCTCGAACAGGCCGCGCTCACCGTGGACCGGCACCCCCCACTCGGTGTCGTGGTAGTCGCGCATCTTCCCGGGTCGCGCCGCCCAGGGGCAACGGGCGACGCCGTCCTCGCCGACGACGGCTCCGTCGGTCACGCCGGGCTCAATTCAGGCCGCTCACTTCAGGGCCGCGCTGATGGCCCCGACGTGCTCCGGCGTGGAGCCGCAGCACGCGCCGATCAGGTCGATGCCCAGCTCGCGCAGGGCCACCGCGTGGTCGGCCATGTCGTGCGGCGTCGCGTCGTACTCGAAGTGGTCACCCACGACCTGCGGCAGACCCGCGTTGGACTGGGCGACGAGCAGCAGCCCCTCAGGGCGGGCCTCGACCATCTGCGCGGCGATGGCAGCCATCTCCTCGGGTCCGCGGCCGCAGTTGGCCCCCACGGCCGTGACACCGGCCGCCGCGAGCGCGGTCACGGCGTCGGCGGGACGGACGCCCATCATGGTGCGCAGGTTGGTGTCGAAGCTCATCGTGACCACGATCGGCAGGTCGGGCACGACCTCGCGGGCGGCCGCGACCGCTGCGTCGACCTCGGCCAGGTCGCTCATCGTCTCGATCAGGACCAGGTCGATGCCTCCGTCGCGCAGACCGGCCAGCTGCTCGGCGAAGATCGCCTGCGCCGCGGCAGCGTCCATCGTGCCCAGCGGCGCCATCAGCTCCCCGGTCGGTCCGAGGTCACCGCCCACGAGGACACCGTGCTGGTCGGCCACCTCGCGGGCGAGACGCGCACCGGCTTCGTTGAGCTCGTGCACCCGGTCGCCGAGTCCGTGCATGTCGAGTCGGGGCTTCGTGCCGCCGAAGGTGTTGGTCGTCAGGATCCGGGCTCCGGCCTCGGCGTAGGACCGGTGCGCTGCACGGATCGTGTCGGGCCGCTCGACGTTCCACAGCTCGCCCGAGCCCCCGTCGTCGAGACCCATGTCCTGCAGGAGCGTCCCCATCCCACCGTCGACCACGACGGATCCCTCGGCGGCGAGATCGGAGAGCGTGGGCCGGACCTGGTGCACCTGTTCGTTCGTCACCCCCAGAGCCTAGGCCGTGGGCGTGAGGAGGCGGCCATCGACGACAGGGGTGGACTCCGGGTCACCGGGTGACTCGAGGTCCACCTGGTCCCGTTCTCCACAGCCGCGGAAGTCGTGCTGGCAGCGGCGTACTCCGGGCCCCATCCTCGTGCGATGGACAGGGACGCCCTGGGCGAGCTGATGAGGACGCAGGACGGTGTGGTCAGCCGCCGCCAGGCGCTGGCCCACGGTGCGACTCCTGCCGACCTTCGCCGGCTCGTTCGTCAGCGGGAGTGGGGCGCCTGCACCCAGGGGTGTACGTCGACCACACCGGCCCTCCAACCTGGCAGCAACGGGCCTGGGACGCGGCGCTCTTCGCTGCACCCGCGGCCCTGTGCGCCCAGTCGGCCCACCGCGCGGCGAACGGGCCCGACCACCGGCACCATGACGACACCGACGCGATCCACATCGCGGTCGACCACTCCCGCACGGTCGTCACCCCCTCGGGTGTGGTGGCCCGGAGGTTCGTCGCCCTCGAGGCACGGGTGCAGTGGAACCTCTCGCCGCCCCGGATGCGGATCGAGGAGGCGGTCGTCGACGTCGCGGCCGAGGCCGTCGATGACTACTCGGCGATCGCGGTCCTCGCGGATGCTGTCCAGTCGCGGCGTACGACGGCCGAGCGGTTGTCGACGGCGCTGAGGCGACGCAACCGTGTCTCGCGCCGGAACTTCCTCGATGACGTGCTACGCGACGTGGGAGCGGGGGCGTGCTCCGCGCTCGAGCACGCCTACCTGACGCGGGTGGAGCGACCCCACGGGCTGCCCACGGGTCTGCGGCAGGTGAAGGCCTCCAGCCGTGGACCGGTCGACCGCGACGTGCACTATTCCGGCCTGTGCTTCCTCGTCGAGCTCGACGGCAGGCTCGACCACACCCGCGTCCGGGACAGGGACCGGGACCTGGAGCGAGATCTCGACGCTGCCCTCGATGGGCTCCTGACCGTCAGACTGGGCTGGGGTCAGGCGGTCGGTCGCCCCTGCGAGTCCGCGAAGAAGGTGGCCCGCATCCTTCAGCGACGGGGCTGGACCGGCTCCCCGCGACGATGCGAGACCTGCCCTGCCGCGGATCCGGTGGATCTCGAGCCACCAGGTGACTCGAGATCCACCCCGTCAGCCGTGGCGACCTGACGGGTCCGGAGTCAGGGCCCGCGCTCGACCATGCGGGCGTTGGGAAGCGGCGGGGAGTGGATCGGGTCGCGCGGATCGTCCTGCGGGAGCCGGAACCGATCGTTCTCCCCCGTCTCGAGCAGGGCCTCCCAGTCAGCGCGATAGGCGACGACCTCGTCGTGGTCACGGCCGATGTAGTTCCACCACATGACGATCTTCTCGCCGAACGGCGGCCCGCCGAGGAGGAGCAGGCGGGTCTCCTCGCTCGCGGTCAGCTCGAGCGCGTCCGCTCCGGGCGCTACGAAGCCCAGGTCGTGGGCGGCCAGCAGCTCGCCGTCCACGGTGAGGCTCCCGTGGTCGACCAGCACCCCCAGCTCGTACGACGGGTCGACCGGGACGCTCAACGTGGCGCCCGCCGCCAGCACCAGCTCCGCCCCGAGCAGCGGGGTGTACGTCGTGACCGGCGAGTTGGAGCCCAGCAGCGAGCCGATGAAGACGCGCGCCTGCAACCCGTCGCCGAGGACCGGCTCCGGGGCGAAGTGCTCGAACGTCGGGTCGACCTGCCGGTCGCCGTCGGGCAGCGCCAGCCACAGCTGGGCCCCGTGCAGCGTGGTGGTCCCGGGGGTGGAGTACTCGCTGTGGCTGATGCCGCGACCCGCCGTCATCAGGTTCAGCTCGCCGGGGCGCACGGTCGCGTGGTGCCCCGCGGAGTCGCGGTGCTCGATCTCGCCGGTGAAGAGCCAGCTCACGGTCTGCAGGCCGGTGTGCGGGTGGGGTGGGACGAGCATGCCGCCCGAGCCCTCGACCTCGTCGGGACCGTAGTGGTCCAGGAAGCACCAGGCCCCGATCAGGGAGCGTTGCCGCTGCGGGAGGGTACGCCGCACGGTCATCGCGCGCAGCCCGCCCAGGGGCACGTCACGCGGGGTCAGGACGTCCATGTCACCCAGCCTGCCACGGTGTCGCCGGAGCAGACAGACATCGAGGCGGGCCGCACGTCCGAACGCTGGCGAGAGCGTCGGACGGCAGCACCGCCTCGATGAGACTTGAAGGAGTCAGCGACTCCGGCGACCGCTGAAACCGGCCGCGCTGTGGCCCTCGCTCGACGAGGTGTACTTCACGGCGCTCGAGCCACCACGACGGCCACCGGAGCGTCCACCGCCCTGGCCACCGGAACGCGCCTGGCCCTCTGAGCGGCCCTGCGAGGAACGACCCTGGCCGCCGGCCTGGGGACGACCGCCGCCGCTGCGACGACGACCGCCACCGCCGCCACCGCCGTTGTCGGACTGGACGGGACGCTCGTCCGGGAGGCCACCGGCGACGAGCACGCGCTCACCGGGGGCGAGCTGGCGGAGCATCGCGTGGCCGGGACCGGAGACCTTCGTGGTGGTCGGCTTGATGCCGGCCGCGCGCGTCAGGCTGCGGACGTCGTTGACCTGCTGGTCGGTCATCAACGTGATGACGGTTCCGGCAGCACCGGCGCGCGCCGTACGGCCCGAGCGGTGCAGGTAGGCCTTGTGCTCGGCGGGCGGGTCGGCGTGGACCACGAGGGCCACGTCGTCCACGTGGATGCCGCGGGCGGCGATGTCGGTGGCGACCAACGTGGTCGCCTTGCCCGACTGGAACGCCTCCATGTTGCGGGTGCGGGCGTTCTGCGCGAGGTTGCCGTGCAGCTCGACCGTGGGCACGCCACGGGCGTTGAGCTGACGGGCCAGCGCCTTGGCGCCGTGCTTGGTGCGGGTGAAGACCATCGTGCGACCGGGGGCGCTGGTCAGGTCCACGAGCACGGCGACGCGGTGGTCGCGGTGCACGTGCAGCACGTGGTGGTCCATCTTGGCGACCGGCGACTGCGCCGAGTCGGCCTCGTGGGTGGCCGGGTCGACCAGGAAGCGCTTGACGAGCACGTTGACACCCGCGTCGAGCGTGGCCGAGAACAGCATCCGCTGGCCGCTCCTGGGGGTCTGGTCGAGCAGGCGGCGAACGGCGGGGAGGAAGCCGAGGTCGGCCATGTGGTCGGCCTCGTCGAGGATCGTGACCTCGATGGCGCCGAGGTCACAGGCACCCTGCTGGATGAGGTCCTCGAGCCGACCGGGGCAGGCGATGAGGATGTCGACGCCGGAGCGAAGAGCCTGCACCTGCGGGCCCTGGCCGACCCCACCGAACACGGTGCGGGTCTTGAGGCCGTGGACCTGGGCCAGCGGCTCGAGGGCCGCCGCGATCTGGCTGACCAGCTCGCGGGTCGGAGCCAGGATAAGCGCGCGGGGGCGCTTCGGCGTACGACGGGCCTTGGACTTGTCCAGGCGGGCGATCAGGGGAAGGAGGAACGCCAGCGTCTTGCCGGAGCCGGTGCGGCCACGGCCCAGGACGTCCCGGCCAGCGATCGAGTCGGGCAGGGTCGCGTTCTGGATGGGGGTGGGTTCGGTGATGCCCTGGGAAGCCAGGACGTCGGAGAGGTCGGCGGGGACGCCGAGCTCGATGAAGGCAGTAGACAAGGGTTCTATTCACTCACTGTGTGGATGTCTCACCACAGCCATGACGAGTTGACAGCTCGTCGAGAAGATCGGGCGTCGTGGAGCACTGGTTCCCAAGTGATGGGCGCAGATGCTGCAACACACGCATCAGGATCGAGGCGAGACTGGACGATCCTTGTGGCTCAACTGTAGGGCACGCAGCCCGATTGGCCCGAATCCTGACCATCGCCCGGGCTGTGACCTCGGACTCCTCGCTCCCTAGCCTCGATCTTTCGTGAGACCTGCGATGGCGATGTCGTGCTGAGCCGGTAGGTAGCTGGAGAGTACGGTCGCGACGAAGCCCCGGCTCTTGTGTGCCGATTCTCCGAGGTCTTGGTTGTTGGTGCGGGTCGAGGGTTCAGGTCAGGGCGGTGAGTCTTCGGTGGCCGCCGATGACGAGGTCGGCCCAGGGCCATCGCCCGGAGACTCGCAGGATGCGGCGTCTGCTGGTGGTGATGACCCGACCGGCGACGGCGAGGAGCCGCAGGCGTAGGCGTTTGGGTTCCCATAGCCGTGCCGGGTGGGTGTGCCAGGCCAGGAGCTGGGTCCAGGCCAGCAGCTCGGCGGCGAGCTGGGCGAGCTCGAGCCAGAGCTGGTTCTTCTCAAACCCTTGCAAGGGCAGGTTGGTCGCGCCGGTGTCCTTGAGGCCGCGGATGCGGTCCTCGCAACGGGCCCTGAGGCGGTGGGCGACCTCGAGATCGGCCAGTCGACCGCCCTTGGTGTTGGTCGCGAACACCGTGATCCGCCAGCCCTCGTGGTCGGTGATGCGCAGCTGCGCGCCGGGGTGGGGTCGTTCTCTGCGGGCGATCACCCGGATCCCGGGCGGCCATCCGGTGAAGGTGTCCGGAAGCCACCGGGTCAGCTCAGCGACCTGGGCGCCCTCACGAGGTCGCCCGTCGGCATCGAGGGCCTTCTTCCACGCCTGCTTGGGCAACACCGTGAGCGCGTCGATGATCGGCTGGCGTCCGTTCATCCCGACCGAGTACTCCAACCCGAGGCCCTGGATGTGGGCGAGGAACGCTTTGACCCCGGACCCTGCGTCGCCACGGACCAGCACCCGTGAGCGGACGCCTTCGGGCAGTTGTGCCAGGGCAGCGTCGAGGACCGCGATCTGGTCGGCGGCGTCGTTGGCGTTGGCCTTGCCCGGGCGCAGCAACCCGGCCAACGGTTCCCCGGTCCCACCGGCCCCGTGATCGACGAAGGCCAGCATCGGGTGGAACCCGAACCCGCGTTTGTAGTTCGGACTCGCCAGTTCCTTCTCCGAGTGCGCCCCGATCAACGTGGCATCGAGATCCACGACTACTCGCCGGTCCTGGGCCTGCCCAGTGAAGGGCGTGCGGTGCGACCAGACCCGGTCGCGGGCCAGTGCTCGAGCAGCGCGGATCGCAGCGATCGCCTCACCAGGCCCCTCGACCAAGGAGTCGAAGAGCCGGCTCACCGTCGGGTCAGAGGCCACCGGGCCGAACAGCTCGGGCTGGGCCCGGACCACGGCGATGTCGGCCAGACAGTCACCGCCAAGGGCGATCGCCATCGCCAGGTCCAGCACCGTCTTACCCGGGTCATGGACCGACCGGGCAGCCCGCCAAGGCGACAAACCCTCCGAGAGGGCATCAGCGAGCCCGCTGACGCGAGCCGTGGAGAGCAGCATCGCCGCCCCGGCCGAGGAGACCAGCGACTCGCCCCCAGCCTCGACACGGACACCAGAACCAGGAAGGTTATTCTTCACCCGCGGAGTGCCTTTTCTCTTGAGCTGCTTGTGATCTCGACAATCCAAGTTTCCCAAGCAGGACAGGCACTTCCGTGCGTTACGCGCCGACCACAACCGCAGCCACGTGAAAGTTCGAGGTTAGAGCCTGCGACTCGTCGGGGATGCCGTCGCCGTCCAGATCGACATTGCCGAAGACGCGAGTCGACCTCTCGGCTGCGCTGCTTACCCAGTTGCCGGTGACTTTCGCTGCGTCTTCAAGAGCCACCAT
>JBKJON010000333.1:0-2952 GCA_046595715.1 Marmoricola sp. | reverse complement strand
TCTTCGAGATGGACCTGCGTCGCCACATCACCTCGGGCCGACTCTCCGAGCTGGTCGGCGAGGGCGGGCTCGAGACCGACCGGGTCATCCGCACCCTGGGCTGGCGTCGCGTCGCCGAGGCCGAGCTGCCGACGCTGAAGCCCGAGACCCGTCGCTACCTGCAGGCCTACGCCGACGGCGTCAACGCCTACATCCACCAGCAGGGCAGCCCCTCGAAGATGTCCCTGGAGTACGTCGTCCTCGGCCAGCAGGTGCCTGACTACCGCGTCGAGGACTGGACGCCGGCCGACTCCCTCGCCTGGCTCAAGGCGATGGCCTGGGACCTGAGGGGTGACTACAGCGACGAGCTGATGCGGGCTCGCCTCGCCGGCAGCATGTCGATCAACCAGATCAACGAGCTCTACCCCCCGTACCCCTACGACACCAACAAGCCGATCCTCTCCGGCCAGGACTGGTCCTCGACGACGTCCAACGCCACCAGCACCCCGGCCAACTCGGCGGTCCCCTTCACCAAGGCCGCCCAGGCCGCCAAGGCCGCCCAGGCCGCCAAGGCCGCCACGGCCGCCAAGGTGGCCAAGGCGACCGCTCCCGAGCTCGCTGCCGAGAGCGGCCCGGCCGCGCAGCTGGCGTATGCCGCCGTGACCAAGGCCCTCGACGCCGTCCCCGTCACGATGGGGCGCGGTGACGGCATCGGGTCCAACTCGTGGGTGGTCAGCGGCTCCCGCACGAGCACCGGCAAGCCGTTGCTCGCCAACGACCCGCACCTCGGTGTCAGCATCCCCGGCATCTGGTACCAGGTCGGCCTGCACTGCCGGTCGGTGAGCAGCAGCTGCCCGTTCGACGTGGCCGGCTACTCCTTCGCGGGCCTGCCGGGTGTCGTCATCGGCCACAACCAGTCGATCGGCTGGGGTTTCACCAACCTCGGCCCCGACGTCAGCGACTTCTTCCTCGAGCAGGTGCGCGGCAGCACCTACCTGCGTGACGGCAAGCAGGAGCCGCTGACCATGCGCACCGAGACGATCAAGATCGGCGGCGGGGGTGAGCAGACCATCACGGTCCGCAGCACCACCCACGGTCCCCTGCTGTCCGACGCGTTGGAGAAGGTCGGCGAGGCCGGGGACAGCCCACCGGTCAACGGTCGCACCAGCCCGGGCGACTACGAGGTCGCGCTCCAGTGGACCGGTATCGAGGTCAACCAGACCGCCGACGCGATCTTCGGCCTCAACACGGCGACGAACTTCGAGCAGTTCCGCGCCGCGGCGAAGGACTTCGCCGTCCCGGCCCAGAACCTCATCTACGCCGACACGTCCGGCAACATCGGCTACCAGGCTCCAGGCTCCATACCGATCCGCAGCCGGTACATGGAGAGCGCTCCCGGCTTCTGGATCCGGCCGGGCTGGGTCTCCTCGTGGGACTGGCAGGGCAAGGTCCCCTTCGAGGAGATGCCGTGGACCTACAACCCGTCCGAGGGGTTCATCGTCACGGCCAACCAGGCGGTCACCGAGAGCGGTTCGCCGTTCCTCACCACCGAGTGGGACTACGGCTTCCGCAGCCAGCGCATCCGCACCCTGCTCGAGAAGGACACCAAGGTCACGCCGGCGGCGATGTCGGCGATCCAGGGTGATGCCCGCAGCCAGTTCGCCCCGACGCTGGCCAAGGCGCTGCTCAAGGTCGACCTTGGTGGTGCCGACTTCACCAAGCAGGCCCAGGACCTCCTGCGCCACTGGGACTACACGATGCCCGTGGGTGACAGCGATGCCGGAGCCGGCGCGGCCTACTACAACGCGGTGTGGTCCAGCCTGCTCGACCTGACCTTCAACGACGAGCTGCCCAAGGACCTGCGGGCCAACGGTGGCGGGCAGTGGATGCAGGCGATGACCCAGCTGCTGGGCAAGCCGCGCTCCGCCTGGTGGGACGACAAGCGCACGGCCGGTGTGGCCGAGGGCCAGTCCGAGATCCTGCGCCGGGCGCTGGTCGACGCGCGCCTCGACCTGACCCGCGAGCTCGGCAAGGACCCGTCGGACTGGCAGTGGGGCCAGCTGCACACCCTGACCCTCGAGCACCCTGTCCTCGGCGGCGACGACATCCCCGGTGTCGTGCGCAAGCTGTTCAACCGCGGCCCGATCGAGCTGCCCGGCGGCTCGGCGATCGTCAATGCCAACGGGTGGGACGCGAGCCAGGGCCTCGACGACGCCAACCGTTCCAAGGCGTTCAAGGTCAACTGGGCACCCTCGATGCGCATGGTCGTGGACTTCTCCAACCTCGACCGCTCACGCTGGGTCAACCAGAGCGGCAACAGCGGGCACGCCTTCTCCGACCACTACAACGACCAGTCGAAGGCGTGGGCCGCCAACGAGCTCTACGACTGGCCGTTCACCAGCAAGGCGGTCGGCGAGGCCGGTGGGGACGAGCTCGTGCTCGTGCCCGGCAAGACCGGCTAGTCCCGCGGGCCGCGGCCTCGGGCCAGCCACCGCAGGCCGAGCCCGGCGGCGATGACCCCGTCGACCGGTCGGTCGTGCGGCTCGTGGGGCAGGTCCTCCGCCAGGACCTCCCACGGGTGCACGACGGCCACCACGGTCGCGGTCGTGCGGGGCAGGGCCCGGTCATAGCACCCCTTGCCCTGCCCGATCCTGGTGCCGTGGGCATCGACGCCGTGCGCCGGCACGAGGACCAGGGCGGCCTGCGCGATGGCCTCGGGGCCGAGCAACTCGTCGCTCCCGGCCTCGCGCCAGTCGAGGTCCCAGTCGGGCTGGGTGAGGGGGACCATCACGCGGACCCCTCGGGCGACGAATGCCGAGATCAGCGCCTCGGTGGGGGGTTCGGTCGCCATCGACTCGTAGGCAGCGACCCAGGTCCCGGGGCCTACGCCGGCGGCGTGGGCGGCTGCCAGGGCGGCCAGGGTGAGGGCCTGCGCGTCTGCCGACCGGTCGCGGTCGTGCGGGGCAGGGCCCG
>JBKJON010000184.1:0-5282 GCA_046595715.1 Marmoricola sp. | reverse complement strand
GCCCTGGTCGAGGAGGCGGTGACGGTCGGCGACCTCGTCCGTCTCTTCACCTTCCGCCAGGGCAACGCCAACCTGGTCGAGATGACGATGCCCGCGGACTCGCCGTACGTCGGGAAGCCCTCGGGCCTGGTCCCGTTCCCGGAGAACTGCGCCCTGGTCACGATCCTGCGCGACGGACAGGTCTACACACCCGACCCCGAGCAGCCCATCGAGGCGGGCGACGAGCTGCTGTTCGTAGTGCCCGCCGAGATCGAGGAGGAGCTGGAGAAGATGCTCGCACCCGACGAGCACGGCGACCACCCCCGCAGCACGAACTGAGGTAGCCGCAGCGGGTCTCAGTCGGTCGGAGACAGGTGCGGCTCGGCCTCGCCCGGGTCCAGCGGGATGCTGTTGCGGGTGAGCACCCACACCATCGCCGCGAGCGCCGCGATCTGGAGCGGCCAGCCCATGGTCAGCTTGGCCACACCCAGCGCGGCGACGGCGGAGTCGGTGGACCACCAGCCGTTCTTGCCCGCCAGGTAGACCGGGCCCTGGACCACGACCCGGACGAGGCAGGGCAGGGCCAGCAGCCAGGTCAGCCGCCCGCACAGGCGTACGACGTGCTTGTCGGCGTGCCAGGCGGTCGGGTCGCCCCCGGCCACGCTCCCGACGATGAAGCCCACCAGCGGCCACCGGATCAGGATCGTGAAGATCATCACCGCGCCGTAGACCAGGTTGTAGAGCAGGCCGGGCAGGAAGTAGGCCAGCGCCTGCTCCCCCGCGTCGCCACCCCCGCGAGCCGCCCGCCACGCGAACAGGGCCCCGAGCCCGATGCCGAACAGCGCGTTGATCACGAACTGGGGCGACGACCGCTGGACCAGCCGGACGAGGAGGAGCACACCGGCACAGCCGACGCTCACGATGATGGCCAGCCGGAGGTCGTGGACGGTCAGGAACAGGATCGTGAAGGCGATGGTGGGGACCGCAGCCTCGAGCATCCCCCGCACACCGCCGAGCGCCTCGGAGAGCTTCTTGCGGACGGCCTCCTCGACGGTGTGGGTCGTCGCCGAGCCTGTCTTCGGGCCTGTCTCCGGGCTCATGTCAGGAGTCACCGCGGCCGCAGGTCGTAGCGCGGGTTGTACATCACCCGCACGCCGTCCTGCAGCCCGATGCGTCCCTCGACCCGGATGCCGCGGCCCGGGGTGACGCCACCGATACGCCGACGTCCGAGCCAGACGACGCTGATGGAGCCGGAGCCGTCGTAGAGCTCTGCCTCGAGGGCCGGGACGCCGCCGCGCGGCCGCAGCGTGACCGTCTTCAAGGTTCCCTGGACGATCACCTTCCGGCGGTCGGGGGCGTCCTTGATGGTCATCAGGCCCGCCTTCACGGTGTCCTTGCGGAGCTCTTGGGCCTCTTCGTGGTCTTGGTTGGCCCAACGGCTGATCGAAGCTCGCAGCCTGCTCTTGTGCTCGGACATGACCAAAGACTAGTCGTCGGTGGGGGCGTCGATCCGACGCGCCTCGGGCGGGAGATGCAGCGGCAGCGGAGCCCCGGGAGGCATCGCCTCACGTCCACGGCGTACGACGACCTGACGGATCGTCTCCTCCCAGGGAGCCGCGAGCTCGTCGTCGACGGCGGCCGGACCCATCATCGTGGCCCGCAGCAGCCAGGCCGGGCCTTCGTGGGCGACGATCCGGCTCGCCTGGGTGGCCGGCCTCCCGTCCGGGGTCTGCACCGGCACGACACACAGCAGCTCGCTGCCGAAGGTTCCCTGCTTCTCGTCGGTGGTGCCGCCGAGCCGCGCCATCTCGGAGGCGATCCGCGGGCGGAGCTCGTCCCAGGCGCCGCCCCCGCGCGAGGCGGCGAAGGCCCTCAGCTCGAGCGCCCCCTGCTCACCGACCAGCACCACGGCCAGGACGTCGCCGCTCTCCTCGTCCACCTGGAGCTGCAGCTCGACGGCGCCCACCGGGGACACCAGCAGGCTGCCGAGGTCGACACACTCGCGCTCGTCGAGGTCCTCGATCTCGGTGGCGTCGAACGGTCCGCTCGCGGTCGCGGCCTCCTCGTGCGCCGCCTCCGAGAGCTCCTCGGACTCGTTCACACCTGACTTGCGGCCGAACCTCACGTGGTCGTCCCTCCTGCCCGGACCTGGTCCGGGGTCTGCGTCGTGGGGGTGAATCCCCCGGTCGAACCGTAACCCCCGGCACCGCGGGCCGAGTCGGCCAGGACGTCGACCTCCAGGAAAAGGGCCGTCTCGAACCGCTGGACCACGAGCTGGGCGATCCGGTCCCCGCGCCGGATCGTGAACGCCTCGTGCGGGTCGGTGTTGACCAGGCACACCTTGACCTCGCCGCGGTAGCCCGCGTCGATGGTCCCCGGGGCGTTGACGATGGAGATCCCGTGCCTGGCCGCCAGCCCGGAACGCGGGTGCACCAGGGCGACGTGCCCTTCGGGAAGGACCATCGCGATGCCGGTCGGCACCAGCGCCCGCTCCCCCGGCTCCAAGGTCAGGTCCACCGCCGAGTGGAGGTCGGCCCCCGCGTCGCCGGGGTGCGCGTAGGACGGGAGCGGCAGCCCCGCGTCGAGCCGTTTGATCGAGATCTCCACCATGGCTCGCGACCCTACCCGCGCTCGGCGCGGGGCCAGATGACAGGCTTTGGCCGTGTCGTCCCCGCCTGCTGCCTACTCGGAGCGCCTGCACGTGCCGCTGCGCTGGTGGGTGCAGGCGACGATGCTGCTGGCCAGCCTGTGGCTCGCCTTCGTCGTGGCGATGCCCGCCTGGGCCGCGTGGTCGGGCACGGGGGTGCTGGTGCTCCTGACCTTCGGGCTCTTCTCGTGGGTCGGCAGCACGCGGGTGGCGGTCCGCGACGGCGTGCTGTACGCCGGTCCGGCGCACATCTCGACCGGGCTGCTCGGACCGGTCGAGCCCCTCGACGCCGAGCAGACCCGCCGGGTGCACGGGGTGGACGCGGACGCGCGGGCCTTCCTGCTCACCCGGCCCTACCTGAAGCGGTCGGTGAAGATCACCCTGGCCGACCCGGCCGACCGGACGCCGTACTGGCTGGTCTCGACCCGGCACCCGCGCGAGCTCGCGGCCGCCCTCGCCGGCTCCGCTCCTTCCCGTCCGGACGGGACACCCTAGGGTTAATGGGTACTCATGCCTGACAGAGGCATTACCTGAAAGGCAGGACATGGCCAAGGACACGTCACAGAAGAAGTCGAAGGACAGCTCGAAGGTCTGGTCGATCTTCTCGCTCGCAGCAGCACTGCTCGGCGCCACCGTGGCGCGCAAGGGGCTCACGAAGTTGTGGCAGAGCGCCACGGGCAAGAACCCGCCCGCCAACCCCGCCGACCCCGACGTCGAGCTGTGGGAGGCAGTGCTCTGGGCGACGGTCAGCGGCACCGCCGTCCAGCTCGCCCGGATGCTGGCCACCCGTCGGGCGGCCAACTACTACGCCAAGTCGACCGGGAAGCTTCCCCCCGGGCTCCGCAAGGACGACCAGGACGCCGACGACGCGAAGGCCGCGACCGCCTGACCAAGGCACAGCAGGTCGCTCGAGCACGACGAAGGGCCGTCTCCCCGCGGGGAGACGGCCCTTCGCCCTGGTGTGCGTGCGTCAGGCGCAGTCGCGACAGATCAGCTTCTTCTCGTCCGCGAGCTGACTGCGGTGGTGCACGAGGAAACAGCTCATGCAGGTGAACTCGTCCAGCTGCTTGGGCTTGACCTCGACGGCCAGCTCCTCGTGCGACAGGTCGGCCCCGGGGAGCTCGAAGGACTCGGCCGCTTCGGCCTCGTCCTCGTCGACCTTCCCGGAATTCTTGTCGTGACGGCGCGCCTTGAGCTCCCCGAGGCTGTCCTCGTTCTGCTCTTCCTCAGTCTTGCGCGGTGCGTCGTAGTCGGTTGCCATGTGCGTTTCTCCTGCTCCCAAGTCCCAGCGTGGTTCCCGGGCGTTCGGTCGGGCGTCTGCCCAAATCGAGCCCCGATGCTCGCCGATGCGCCGTAATCACGTGAGGCGCAGATTGTGCACTAGTCGAAGCCAATGTGCACACCCGTCCCCACAAACCCATGTTCGTGCGTCCCGGACGATGCGCTAACGCACCGGCACCGACGGTTGTTCCCGATCTCCGAGGTGCCCGCTCCGGATGGCGCCCCACTCGATGAAAGGCCTGCTCAGGCGGGTGCGTCGCCGAGAAATCCGCACGACCGCACCAGCGAGGAGAAGCCAGCCCAACCGGCTGTCGGAGCACACACCACCAGGTCGCGGCCGACGGTCGTGGTCCAGACCTCGAAAGTAGCACCGGCCTCCGCAGCGACCAGGCCGCCTGCGGCGTAGTCCCAGAGGTTGCAGCCCTCCTCGACGTAGGCGTCGCACTGGCCGGCGGCCACCGCGCACAGGTCCAGGGCACACGAACCGTGCCGTCGGATGTCACGCACCTGGGGCAGCATCCGCGCCACCGCCCGGGCCTGGCGCTCCCGGACGACCGCCTCGTAGCCGAAGCCGGTCGAGACGAGGGACTGCTCCAGGGGCGGCGTGTCCCGCACGCGCACCGGTACGCCGTTGCGGGTCGCTCCCCCGCCGAGCGTCGCGGCGTACTCCACCCCGTGTGCCGGCCCCAGAACCACCCCTGCGACGACCTGGCCGTCGAGCTCGGCGGCGATGGACACCGCGTAGTCGGACTGGCCGTAGAGGTAGTTCACGGTGCCGTCGATGGGATCCACGATCCAGCGCACCCGGGAGTCGGTCGCGACGTCGTCGCCCTCCTCGCCCACGAAGCCGTCCCCGGGGCGGGCCCCGAGCAGACGCTGGCGGATGAGCTCCTCGCAGGCGCGGTCGGCGTCGGTGACGATGTCGATCGGGCTGGACTTGGTGTCGGCGACCTCCACCCCGCTCGCCCGGAGGGCGACGATCAGCGCGCCAGCCTCCCGGGCGGTCGCGAGGGCCAGCCGCAGCAGGTCCTCGGGCGTCTGCGGCACCGCGCTCACGGGATCAGTCCTGACCGCACAGCGCCGGCTTGTACCCACGCGGGTTGGGGCAGCAACCGGCGGCGCAGACGTCCCACACGGCCTCCGAGCCCTTGGCCGCCCGCTCCGGCGATCGGCCCTGCTCGACGGCGCTGCGCTCCAGCAGGAGGTCGCGCACCATGGCCACGAACCGGGGGTCGAGACCGGCCGTCGCTGCCCGGGCGAACGGGAGCCCGATCTCCTCGGCGGTGGCCTTGGCCTCGGTGTCCAGGTCGTAGATCACCTCCATGTGGTCGGAGATGAACCCGATCGGCACCACGGCCAAGGCCACCGCCGAGGA
>JBKJON010000177.1:0-3007 GCA_046595715.1 Marmoricola sp. | reverse complement strand
GCATCGTCGGCTCGCTCAGCTACGACACCACCCGCAACGAGGTCGACCCGCGCTTCGCCGCGGCGGAGGACTGGCAGCCCGGCATCTCCGACCTCCCGGTCGAGCTGCACGCCCCGGTCGACTGCGGCACACACGTCAACGCACCGTGCGACGCAGACGGCTACTACGAGCTGGACACCGACGGCTCCTACGCCAAGGGAAAGCTGCTCAACACCTATGTCTCCGAGCACTGGAGCCGACCCACCGGCTGCACCGCCCGCGACGTCGACGGCAACCCCCTCATCCACAAGGCCGACAACCCGGTCACCTACGACGAGGATGTGCTGGCTCCCAACCAGGAGACCGATGGTGAGTGCATCTCGGCGATCCTGCAGAGCGTGCAGTACGGCCCCTACGCCACCGGCCAGGGCACGCCGGACGCCAACTTCGGTGCTGCGGTCGACGGCAACTACGGCTTCGGCGACGCCTGCACCGGCACCCTCGACGCGACTGACCCGGCCAACCCGGTGTGCACCGGCGGGACCTTCGAGCCGCTGGGCGCGGGTGACTACCTGGTCTCGGTCAAGATCCCTGATGACCGGACCGGCCACCCGATGTACAACGTGACCGGCGAGGAGGACATCAACATCGGCCACGGCGACCAGATCATTCCCCAGGTCCCGCCGCCGGCGTGTGCCGGAGCGCTGCACACGGTCGACGTGTCCGGTGACGGCACCGACGGCTATGGCGCCGTGACCGGTGACGGCACGAACGGTGCCCCGACCGGTGTGACCGTGCCCGCCTCGAGCCCGGTGGACAACCAGACCTTCCTCGACATCGGCGGCTCGCCCTACGAGGGCAAGGTCAAGGCGAAGTGCGACACCAAGCTGGTCTCGCTCAACAACGGCAAGTCGATCGTGCCGATGTTCAACCTGTTCACCGACGTGCCTATCCCCTCACGCCTGATGGGCCTGATCGTGGACGACATCAACTACGGCACCGACCCGCGCAGCGTGCTGTACGGCGAGAAGCCCGGTGTCCCGTTCGCCCCCGTCGGCATCTACGACTTCAACAACCGCCTGGTGCAGACCGTGGAGTCAGACTTCAACGGCTTCTACGAGACGCTGCTGCCCTCCACGGACCACATCAGCTGCCCGACGCCCTCCGGCGTATGCACCGGCATGTACCGCTTCGTGGGCAACGACCCCGGGATCCCAGGGGCCGTCAACGCCAACTACAACCCGCGGTACCGCACCATCGCCACCGAGTTCGAGGCGATGCCCGGCGTGACCATCCCCACTGACCTCGCCCCGACCCAGGTGGGCTCGATCCTGGCCTCGCCCACGACGGGTCTCAACCTCGCGGTCTCCTGCCCGATCGACACTGTGGTCCCGCAGCTGTTCGCGGTCTCCAAGCCCTACGTCAACGGCAGCGGCTCCTTCACCATCGAGGGCACCGGGTTCGGCGCGGCCAAGGGCACCGGCGGGGTCACGCTCGACGGGACAGCTCTGCCCACGACCGGCTGGGACAACACCACCATCCAGGCCACTGTCCCGGCTGGTACTGCGACCGGCACGCACACGCTCAAGATCACAGGCGACAACGGTGAGAAGACCGTGAACGGGCTGACCTTCCACGTGCTCGGCGGGAGCTACAACCCGACCGTCCGTGAGGTCGGGCCCGGGAAGCAGTACGCCACGATCCAGGCAGGACTGGACGCGGCTTACAACAACAACGGCGCGGCCGGGAACCTGGTCGTGGTCTACCCCGACAACGCCAAGGCTGGGAACCCTCGCGGTGCCTACTACGAGAACCTGGTGATGGCGTCCCCGGTGAAGCTCCAGGGCGTCGGCTCGGGCGGCTTCCAGGGCAACACCTACGTCCCGGGCACTGTGCTGGACGCCGGGGCGTTCGGCGGAGACACCGCACTGGCCACCGACTGGTTCACCAAGGTCGGCGGACTCACCTGGGACGGCAACCAGAACGTCAGCGACGGTGAGGGGATCTACCTGCTCGCCTCGTCCGGCGGCGGCACCGGTGGTGGCCAGGCGCGCAACTTCGGCGGCTCCTACCACGCCGCCATCGACGGCTTCGACATCCGTGGTGGCGACCAGCAGGGCTTCCCGGGCAACATCAACACCCTGAACGGTCAGCCCACGGGTCTGCCGGCGAACATCACCACCCAGGGCGGGGCCATCTTCGCCAACGCCTACGTCAAGAACCTCCAGATCACGAACAACGTGGTGGAGAACAACGGAGGCGGCTACGGCACCATCCGGATCGGCACCCCCGACCTGGCCGGGGCCGACGCCGACCAGCACAACGATGGAGTGCGGATCGCGGACAACCGGATCGTCTCCAACGCGGGCAGCAACCTTGCGGGCGCGGTCGGCCTCTTCGGCGGCAGCACCGGCTACGAGGTCTCCAGCAACGACATCTGCGGCAACTTCTCCCTCGAGTACGGCGCCGGAGTCAGCGTCTACGGCTCCAGCCCCGGCGGCAAGATCCACCACAACCGCATCTACTTCAACAACTCCAACGACGAGGGCGCCGGCATCATGATCGCCGGGGCGCTCCCCGCCAACCCGAACACGCTGTCCCCGGGCACTGGTGCCGTGGACATCTACAACAACCTCATCCAGGGCAACCTGGCCAACGACGACGGCGGCGGCATCCGGTTCCTGATGTCGGGGAACTACCCGATGAACGTCACCAACAACACGATCGTGAACAACGTCTCGACCCACGAGGGCGCGGGCGTGGCCATCAACGACGCACCGAACGTGCGCCTGGTCAACAACACGATCATGAAGAACACCACGACCGCGACGGCCGTGACCTCGAACGGCACACCGGCCCCGGCCGGCGTCTCGAGCTCGCTGAACAGCGTCCAGCTGCAGGACACTCTGCCGAACGGCTCGTTGGCCTACAGCGACCCGGTGCTGTTCAACAACATCCTCTGGGACAACCGGGCCGGCACCCGCGCCGGGACCACGGTGACCGGGATCGGACTGGCCGGTGACACCAG
>JBKJON010000046.1:0-13091 GCA_046595715.1 Marmoricola sp. | reverse complement strand
CCAGCCCCCCGGACCCAGCGAACCCCCCGACCCCACTCAGCCCGCGGACCCCACGCAGCCCCCGGACCCGAAACCGACCGACCCCGCATCCACCGACCCAGCACCCACCGACCCAGCACCCACCGACCCAGCACCCACCGACCCCGAGCCGTCCAGGAGCGCCGACGTGAGCGTCAGGGCCTGGGTGGGACCCGACCGTCGTCAGCGCGTCGGCGTGCTCGTCCGGGTCTCCGGCGTGCCCTTGGGTCAGCGGGCGCAGCTGCGGGCCACCGGCACCGGCAGCTTCCACGTGCACGGCGGGCGCTGCCAGCGCGCGGACGGCGGCTACACCTGCTCCGCGACGCCAGGGCGGCGCAACTTCTACTTCCACGTCGTCACCACGAGCGCGGCCCGCATCACCTTCTCGGTCGCGGCGCCGGTCGGCTACACCGATCCCGCGACCGGGAACAACTCGACCACCGTCACGGTCCCGCAAACCCGGGGCGGCAACCCGAGCGGCCAACCGGCCGGCAACCCCCGTGGGGCCCCTGGCCAGCAGCAGCGGAACGCCGGACGCCAGCCCGGAGGCCTGCCCGCGCGTCGACCACCCGTGCCGGGCTGGTTGAGCGACTCATGATCGGGTATTGATGTACCCATGACAGCCACCCGACTGATCGCCCGTCCCCTGCTCGCGTCCATGTTCGTGGTCGGTGGGGTCAACGCCCTGAAGAACGCCCCCGCGCTCGCCTCCAAGGCCAAGCCGGTCACCGACCGTCTCCGGCCCATGCTGGCGAAGGCCGTGCCCCAGGTGAAGATTCCCGAGGAGACCGTCACCCTGGTCCGGGTCAACGCGGTCGCCCAGATCGTGGCGGCCGGAGCGCTGGCCCGTGGTCGTGCTCCGCGCCTGTCCAGCACCGTGCTGGCCGCCACGCTGCTGCCGACGACCGTGGCCGGACACCAGTTCTGGAACGAGTCCGACCCCGAGGCCAGAGCCAACCAGCAGGTCCACTTCTTCAAGAACCTCTCGATGCTCGGCGGGCTCCTCCTCGCGGCGGTCGACACCGAGGGTCAGCCGGGTGTCGCCTACCGCGCCAAGCACGGTGCCACCGCCGTACGCCGCGAGGCCAGGCACCTCACCCGCGAGGCCAAGCTGCAGGCCAAGGTCGCTGCCAAGTCCATCGGCCAATAGCCTCGTGGCGTGACCGCACGCACCGATGAGCTCTGGCCCGCGCCCCTCGCGCGGGCTCCCGTCGACGCTCGGGTCGCGCTCCCCGGCTCCAAGTCGCTGACCAACCGTGCCCTGATGCTGGCGGCCTTGTCCGACGCCCCGTCCGTCGTACGCCGGGCCCTGCGCTCTCGCGACACCGAGCTGATGGCCGCCGCCCTGTCCACCCTGGGGTCCACCGTCATCACCACCGACGACGACTGGCTGGTCTTCCCCAGTGGGTTGCGCGGGGGGTCGGTCGACTGTGGGCTGGCCGGCACGGTGATGCGGTTCGTGCCGCCGGTCGCTGCGCTCGCCCGTGGGCAGGTCAGGTTCGACGGAGACCCCCACGCACGCACCCGACCGATGTCCGGCGTGCTCGACGCCCTCCGGCATCTCGGGGTCACCATCGACGACGAGGACCGCGGCACGTTGCCGTTCACGGTCTCCGGCAGCGGACGGGTGCGTGGCGGTGCCGTCACGATCGACGCTTCCGCCTCCAGCCAGTTCGTCTCCGCGCTGCTGCTCGCCGGCGCGGCCTACGACCGGGGTGTGACCGTGACGCACGAGGG
Source organism: Marmoricola sp. (assembly GCA_046595715.1). GTDB lineage: Bacteria > Actinomycetota > Actinomycetes > Propionibacteriales > Nocardioidaceae > Marmoricola. The sequence goes on along the minus strand of JBKJON010000046.1, from coordinate 11,336 downwards.
CCCACCCGTGCCCTCGCTGCCACACATCGAGATGACGATCGCCTGCCTGCGTGAGCACGGCGTCGAGGTCACCGTCGGCGCCGACCGCTGGACCGTCTCCCCCGGACGGATCAGGGGCACCGACGTCACCATCGAGCCCGACCTCTCGAACGCCGCCCCCTTCCTGATGCTCGCGATGACGAGCGGTGGACGCGTCCACGTTCCGGGGTGGCCGCGCGTCACGACACAGCCGGGCGACGCGCTGCGCGACCTGCTGACCCGGATGGGGGCCGAGGTGACGCTCGACGACGAGGGCCTCACGATCTCCGGTGGCGAGACCTTGCTGGGTCTCGACGCCGACCTGCACGACGTCGGCGAGCTCACCCCTGCCGTGGCCGCGCTCTGCGCCCTGGCCTCCACCCCCTCGAGACTGCGCGGCATCGCCCACATCCGGGGGCACGAGACCGACCGGCTGGCAGCGCTCTCGACCGAGCTGAACGGCCTCGGCGCCGCGGTCACCGAGCGCGAGGACGGCTTGTCCTTCGAACCGGCAACGCTGCACGGCGGGACCTTCCACACCTACGCCGACCACCGGATGGCCCACGCCGGCGTGGTCGTCGGCTCGGCCGTGGCGGACGTCCTGGTCGAGGACGTCGGGACCACGGCCAAGACGTTCCCCGGGTTCGCCGACGTGTGGGCGGGACTGGCGCGGTGACCACCGGTCGCTACGGCGAGCACGACCCCGAGAGCTTCGAGCGTCCCCGGCGCCACACCCGGCCACGGACCAAGGACCGGCCGTCCTACGACGACGCCGTGCCGGCCGTCGTGGTCACCGTCGACCGTGGCCGCTACACCTGCCGCCTGGGTGAGAGCGAGCCGATCGTCACCGCGATGAAGTCACGTTCGCTCGGCCGCAAGGGCGTGATCACCGGTGACCGCGTGCGGCTGGTGGGGGACACCACAGGAGTCGACGGGTCACTGGCCCGGATCGTCACCGTGGACGCACGGAAGACCGTGCTGCGCCGAACCGCCGACGACGACGACCCGGTCGAGCGCGTCATCGTCGCCAACGCCGACCAGCTTGTCATCGTCACCGCCCTGGCCGACCCCGAGCCTCGACAGGGACTGATCGACCGGGCCCTGGTCGCGGCGTACGACGCCGGCATGGACCCACTGCTGTGCCTGACGAAGGCCGACCTGGCCGACCCGGAGGCGATGCTGTCCAGCTACCGGCCGCTGGGGGTGCCCTACGTCGTGACCCAGCGCGGTGCCGACCTCACCGAGATCGTGGAGCGGCTCGCCGGCCGGACCAGCGTGCTGCTCGGCCACAGTGGTGTGGGCAAGTCCACGCTGGTGAACGCACTCGTGCCCGATGCCTTCCGCGAGGTCGGCATCGTCAACGCGGTGACGGGTCGCGGCCGACACACCTCGGTGAGCGCGATCATGCTGGCTCTGCCGGGTGGCGGCTGGATCGTGGACACACCCGGCATCCGGTCGTTCGGCCTGGCGCACGTCGACCCCGACCAGCTGATCGAGGCGTTTCCCGACCTGCACGAGCTGACGGCCTCGTGCCCCCGCGGCTGCACCCACGGGGATGATGAGCCCGAGTGCGGTCTCAGCGAGGCCACCGGCCAGCAGGCCGAGCGGGTGCGCTCCTTCCGGCGGCTGCTCGCGAGCCGCGAGGCCGGCGACCGCTACTGAGCTGCTGCAGCGCGTCACCATCGGTGCGTCCGCCCCGGTCCAGCGCCCGGTCTGGCGCCCATCGGCCCGTGACCACGGGCGCGGAGGTCCGAGGCCAGCGATCGCGGGGCTTACCCTGTGCCCATGCCGTCCGACTACACCGACGACCTCCGGCTTGCCCATGTGCTGGCCGACGACGCCGATGCCCTCTCCGAGGCGAGGTTCAAGTCCCTCGACCTGCACGTCATGACCAAGCCCGACCTGACGCCGGTGACCGATGCCGACCGGTCGGTCGAGGAGGGCATCCGTCGTACCCTGTCGCGGGCTCGCTCCCGTGACGCCGTCCTCGGCGAGGAGACGGGGTCGACCGGTCACAGCCAGCGACGGTGGGTCGTGGACCCCATCGACGGCACCAAGAACTACGTGCGCGGGGTGCCCGTCTGGGCGACCCTGATCGCCTTGATGGTCGAGGACGAGGTCGTGCTCGGGGTCGTCTCCGCCCCGATGCTCAACCGGCGCTGGTGGGCCATGAAGGGCGGCGGCGCCTGGACCGGCAAGTCGCTGCTACGCGCCACTGCCTGCCAGGTCTCCGACGTCTCACGCGTCGAGGACGCGTCGTTGTCCTACTCCTCGCTCTCCGGCTGGGACGAGCGCGGGCGCCTCGAGGACTTCATGTCCCTGTCCCGGCGCTGCTGGCGCACCAGGGCCTACGGCGACTTCTGGTCCTACATGCTCGTCGCCGAGGGGGCGGTCGACATCGCCACGGAACCCCAGCTCGAGCTCTACGACATGGCGGCGCTCGACATCATCGTCCGCGAGGCCGGTGGTGTCTTCACCTCGCTCGACGGCGAGCCCGGACCCACCGGTGGGAGTGCGCTCGCCACGAACGGGAAGCTGCACGACCAGGCACTGGCTTTCCTCGGTTCGCTCCCCCACGAGGGCGAACCGCATTCCGGCGGCACCGTGCACGACCTGAGCACACGTCGGGGCGAGTCCGCGTCTGATCGGGACTCCTAGCCCCTGTCCACCAGCGCCCGGGACCACTAGATTGCGGTGACGAGCCCCATCGGCGCCACGAAAGGACCGACCATGAAGATCAGCGACGTGATCAAGGGCAAGTCCAGCAGCGACGTCATCACGATCAGCCCCGACGCCTCCGTGCGCGACCTCCTCGCCCTGCTGGCCGAGCACAACATCGGTGCCGTCATCGTCAGCGGTGAGGACGCCGGGGTCGACGGCATCGTCAGCGAGCGCGACGTGGTTCGCAAGCTCAACGGTGACGACTCCGTGCTCGACAGCCCGGTGAGCCGCATCATGACCACGGTCGTGCAGACCTGTGAGCCCGGGCTCGACGTCGACGAGCTGATGGCCCAGATGACCGAGCACCGGATCCGGCACGTCCCGGTGATGGACCACGGGCACCTTGTGGCCGTGGTCAGCATCGGCGACGTGGTCAAGAGCCGGATCACCCAGCTCACCTTCGAGCGTGACCAGCTCGACAGCTACGTCCACCAGACCTGAGCCTCGGCTACTCCCCTGGGTCCAGCCACAGGCAGAACGGGTGCCCGGCCGGGTGGAGGCAGCTGATGTTGACCGTCGAGACCTTGAGCCCGTGATCCGTGGCACGGGAGTCAACCACCTTGGGCGTGACCAGGACAGTCATGGCAGGGTGGAGTCCATGAGTACAGACAAGCCTGAGATCGACTTCCACGACGGCCCCGTGCCCACTGACCTCGAGGTCACCGAGCTCTCCGAGGGTGACGGCACCGAGGCCACGGCCGGCAGCACCGTCTCGGTGCACTACGTAGGCGTGGCCCACTCGACCGGTGAGGAGTTCGACGCCTCCTACAACCGCGGCGCCCCCCTCGACTTCCGCCTCGGCGTCGGCCAGGTCATCTCCGGCTGGGACCAGGGCGTGCAGGGCATGAAGGTCGGCGGCCGCCGCAAGCTCGTGATCCCACCCCACCTCGGCTACGGCGACCGAGGCGCGGGCGGGGTCATCAAGCCCGGTGAGACGCTGATCTTCGTCGTGGACCTGATCGACGTCCGGTAGGGGCTGCAGGATTCCCCGGGGTACCCGGGGAATCCTGACGTTCTCGGGCCCCGATCGTTCACCGGAGAACGTCAGGGAGAGGCCGACAACCCCATCCGTCTTGTCCGATCGGCACGACGGGCCGCGGGGCGGGCGCCCGTGCTCGTCACGACGCGGTCCTAGAGCGACGAGACGCGGGACCTGGTCCCGCCGAGGGAGACCACGTCGCCCGGGACCAGCTGGCGGCCGCGGCGGGTCTCGGCCTCACCGTTGACCGTCACCAGGCCCTGGATCATCAGCTCCTTGGCGTCGGAGCCGGAGTCGATCAGGTTGGCCAGCTTCAGGAACTGACCCAGCTTGATCGACCCGTCACGGATCGGTACGTCGTCCACGTGGTCTGCCATCAGGACACCAGTCTCCCATCACTCTCGCGGAGTCAGAGCACCAGCGAGGCAGCGTGGATGACGACTCCGACCAGGCCACCGACGACCGTGCCGTTGATCCGGATGAACTGCAGGTCGCGGCCGACGTGCAGCTCGATCTTGTCCGACGCTTCCTTGCCGTCCCAGCGCTCGATGGTCTGCGTGATCACGGCCGTGAGCTCGTTGCCGTAGCGTCCCACCGCCCAGACCACGAGGTCGGCGGCCCACGTGTCCAGCTTCTCGCGCAGGGCGTCCTCGCGAGCGACCCGCTCCCCGAACGCGACCAGCTCGCGGGATGCCTTCTCCCGCAGGGGCCCCCCCTCGTCCTCGAGCGCCTCCAGCAGCGCCTTGCGGAAGGCGCTCCACAACGACATCCCGGTGGCCACCATCTGCGGCTGCTCGAGGACCCGCTGCTTGAGCCTCTCCGCGCGCTCCTGGGTGGCCGGGTCGTGCAGCAGGTCCTGGGCCAGCTGTCGCAGCAGGCTGTCCAGCGCCTGGCGTGCGTGGTGGTCGGGGTCGCGCCGGATGTCGGCCATCCAGCGGGTCGCCTCGAGGTGCAGCCGCGTCGTCACGGCCTCGTTGAGGCGGTCAGGGGCCCACCAGGGGGCACGCTCACCGATGACCTGGGCGAAGGAGTCCTGGTGGTGCACCAGCCAGCGGTGCCCCTCGTCCAGGGCGAGGTCGACCAGGCCGTGGTGCGCGTTGTCGGTCAGGATCTCCTGCAACAGGGCCCCGGCGACCGGGGAGATGGGCTCGGCCACGAACCGTGGGATCAGCACGTCCTCCACGAGCGAGAGGATGTCCTGGTCGCGCATCCTGCGCAGTCCGAGGGCGACCACGGTGCTGGCCTCGGCCACGACACGTCGCGAGTTCTCGGGCTCGGTGAGCCAGGAGCCGATCCGCCGCGAGATGTCGGCCGCAGCCAGCCGCTCCCGGATGGCCGCTTCGTTGAGGAAGTTCTCGGAGAAGAACTCCTCGAGGCTCTTGCCGAACTCGTCCTTCTTGCGCGGGACCAGCGCCGTGTGCGGGATCGGCAGGCCCAGCGGGTGCCGGAACAGCGCCGTCACGGCGAACCAGTCGGCGATCGCTCCCACCATGCTCGCCTCAGCCCCGGCGTTCACGAAGCCCCAGAAACCGTCCTGGTCCAGGGTGAGGACAAAGACCACGGCGGCGAAGAGCAGCAGGCCCCCCGCAACGGCCTGCATCCTGCGCAGGCGGGCTCGCCGGTGGGCGTCGGCTGCGGTGTCCGGGGTCAACGAGGTCGTCATGGCCTACGAAACCTACCCATCGCCCAAATATCCTGGTCCGGAGCCGTAGACTCCCCGGGTGTATCGCACCTTTCGCGGCTCTGTCGTCGCGCTTCTGGCCCTCCTGATCGCCGTCTCGGCCCCGCTCGACGCCGGCGCCGCACGGACCACACGCGTGCTCCCACCACCCGATCGCAGCCAGGGCGACTTCACCGGTGGTGAGGCGCTCGACCTGCTGGCGCAGGCCAAGGAGCAGCTGCGACCGGACATCAAGCGCACCCTCGCACGCAAGCCGGTGGGACACGGCACCCAGACCGAGATCACCATGACGTTGCGCGACCTCTACCGAGCCCGCGACGAGCTCTCCGGTGCCGACCGCCGCGACGCCGACACCTTGCTCTCCCGCGCCCGGATCTTCACCAACGGCGCCGAGGACCCGATCACCGTCTCCACCCCGGCCTACAGATGCTCGACCAACTTCTGCGTCCACTACCGGCCTCCGTCACCGGGTGACACCGACGCGACTACCCTGACCCAGGTCCAGACGACGCTCACCACGCTCGAGGAAGTACGGTCCTACGAGACCGGGACGCTGGGCTACCGCCAGCCGGTCGCCGACACCCCCAGCACCCCGACGGCCGACAACCCGGACTCCAGGTTCGACGTCTTCCTCGGCGACATCGCCTACCAGGGCCTCTACGGCTACTGCGCCCCGGATGGCACCAAGCGCGCGATCGACGGGCACATTGCCTCCTACTGCGTGCTGGACAACGACTACGCCCGGAGCCAGTACGGCACCGATCCGATCAACGCGCTGCGCGCGACCGCCGCCCACGAGTTCTTCCACGCGATCCAGTTCGCCTACGACGTGAACGACGACCTGTGGTTCATGGAGGGCACCGCGGTGTGGGTGGAGGACGAGGTCTACGACGCGATCAACGACAACTACCAGTACCTCGCCTACAGCGCCCTCCGCTACCCGCGCACGCCCACCGACTACAGTCGCAACCTCAATCCCTACGGCTCCTTCCTGTTCTTCAAGTACGCCTCGGAGCGCTTGGGCCCCGCCGTGGTCCGCCAGTTCTGGGAGAACGCCGACGGCACCCGCGACCGTTACTCGCTGCAGGCGATCCGAGCCGTGCTCGCCGCCCGGAAGACCAGCTGGCCGGCCTTCTTCGCCACGTTCGGCAGCTGGAACACGCTCCCTAACCGCTCCTACAGCGAGCGCGCGCACTACCCGCCGCCGGTCTTCACCCTGACCAAGACCCTGACCATGAGGGCCAGGTCGACCGGCTGGAGCCGCGTCAACCTGATGCACATGACCAACTCCCCCGTCCGGGTGATCCCCGGCCCGAAGCTGAAGCCCCGCAAGAAGCTCCTGATCGAGGTCAACGTCCCCGACACCGCACGCGGAGCGACCGCGCTCGTGCAGGTCCGCTACCGCAACGGGGCCGTGGGTCACTCGATGATGCCGCTCAACGCCTACGGCAACGGCCGCCTGCTGATCCCCTTCAACCGCAAGCAAGTGGCTTCGGTGGTCATCGTGGCCAGCAACACCAGCACCACGATGCGCAACTGCGGCGCGATCGGCGACAACGACGGCAGCCCGGTCTACTCGTGCTTCGGACGCGGGTACTACGACGCCGGCCAGACCTACGCAGTGCAGGCCACTGTCCGCTGACCCTCGGGGCATCAGACCTGCGCTCCAGCCGGCCATCCCGGCCATCCGTCAGGCCATCCATCCGGCCCGCGGCTACGAACCACTCGCGACCGACTTCGTATGACCATCTGAGGAGATCCCACGTGCCGACCCTGAGCGACTTCACTGCCACCACCATCACCGGTGAGCAGCAGCCCCTCGACACCTACGCCGGGAAGGTCGCACTGGTCGTGAACACGGCCTCCAAGTGCGGTTTCACCCCGCAGTTCGAGGGCCTCGAGAGGCTGCACGAGGACTACGTCGACCAGGGTCTGGTCGTCCTCGGCTTCCCCTGCAACCAGTTCGGCAGCCAGGACCCCGGCGACAACGAGGAGATCGGCGCCTTCTGCCAGAAGAACTACGGCGTCACGTTCCCCATGTTCGAGAAGGTCGACGTCAACGGAGACGAGGCGCACCCGCTCTACAAGTGGCTCCGCCAGGAGAAGAGCGGCCTGCTCGGCGAGAAGATCAAGTGGAACTTCACCAAGTTCCTGGTCGGTCGTGACGGCACCGTCCTCAAGCGCTACGGCTCGAGCACGAAGCCCGAGAAGATGGCCTCCGACATCGAGAAGGCGCTCGCCTCCTGAGCGTCTCCTGCGCTGCCGTTCGCGGCACGACCGGGACGGTGGCCCGCAGATCACGCAGGTTGTACTGCGCGGTAACCTGAGCAGACGTCCCCCACCGCCCGACAGGAGCAGAGATGCAGCTTGCCCTGACCGAGGAGGAAGCAGCCTTCCGCGAGGAGATGCGCACCTTCTTCAGCACGAAGATCCCGCAAGAGATCCGCGACACGGTCGCCTCCGGGCGCCACGCGGGCAAGGACGCGATCGTGGAGACCCAGCGCATCCTCAACGAGGCCGGCCTGGCCGTGCCCAACTGGCCCGTGGAGTGGGGTGGCCAGGACTGGAGCCCGCTGCAGCGACACATCTGGCACGAGGAGATGCAGCTGGCCTCGGTTCCGCCTCCGCTGGCCTTCAACGCCAACATGGTGGGGCCGGTCATCGCCAACTTCGGCTCAGAGGAGCAGAAGAAGAAGTTCCTCCCGGCCACGGCCAACCTCGACATCTGGTGGTGCCAGGGCTTCTCGGAGCCCGACGCCGGCTCCGACCTCGCGTCGCTGAAGACCAAGGCCGTCCGTGACGGCGACGACTGGGTGATCAACGGCCAGAAGACGTGGACCACGCTCGGCCAGCACGCCGACTGGATCTTCGTGCTCTGCCGCACCGACCCGGAGGCCGAGCGCAAGCAGAAGGGCATCTCCTTCATCCTGTGCCCGATGGACGCCGAGGGCGTCACGCTGCGACCGATCGAGCTGATCGACGGCGGTCACGAGGTCAACGAGGTCTGGTTCGAGGACGTCCGGGTCCCGGCGGAGAACCTCGTGGGCGAGGAGAACGCCGGCTGGAGCTACGCCAAGTTCCTGCTCGGCAACGAGCGCGTCGGGGTGGCCCCGGTGGGCGCCACCAAGCGCGTGCTCGCCACCGCCAAGGAGATCGCCGAGAAGACGGGTCAGCTCGAGGACCCGCTCGTCGCCGCTCAGATCATCGAGCTCGAGAACGAGCTGCTCGCCCTGGAGCTGACCGCCCTGCGCGTGGTGGCCAACTCCGACGACGGCAAGCCGCACCCCGCCTCGTCGGTGCTCAAGCTCAAGGGCACCGAGCTCCAGCAAGCGGTGTCCGAGCTGATGATGGATCTCGGCGGCACCCTCTCGCTGGCCTCGGGCGCGGCGGAGGGATCCGACGTACCCCAGTGGGCCCGGGTGTCCGTGCCGACCTACCTCAACCTCCGCAAGGCGTCGATCTACGGCGGATCCAACGAGATCCAGCGCCAGATCATCGCCGGCACGATCCTCGGTCTCTAGGAGCTGGCATGGACTTCACACTCGATGGTGAGCAGAGCGCCCTGCGTGATGCCGTGCGCGGCCTGCTGAAGGGGTATGAAGACTCCGAGCACCGCCGCGAGGTGGCGAGCGAGGACCCGGGCTTCGACGAGAAGCTGTGGGCCCGACTCGCCGAGATGGGCGCGCTTGGCCTTCCCTTCACCGAGGACGACGGCGGCATGGGCGCCGGACCGGCCGAGGTGTCGATCGTGGCCGAGGAGATCGGGCGGGTGATCGCTCCCGAGCCGTTCGTCGAGGCCGTCGTGCTCACGGGCGGCCTCGTCGCCGCCCACGGCAGCGCCGAGCAGCGCAAGGAGATCCTCGGCGGGCTCTCCTCCGGCGAGCTCGTTCCCGCGTTCGCCTGGTCGGACCCGACCGGCGGCGAGGGCGGTGTCACCGTCGACCGGGACACCCTGTCCGGTGTCAAGGAGCCGGTGTTCAACGGTGGCCGTGCCGACGTCCTCGTCGTCTTCGCCGAGGGCCGCCTGTTCCTGGTCAAGGCCGAGGACACGACCCGCACGTCCTACCGCACCTTCGACGGAGGTCGAGCCGCGCGCGTCGCCTTCGACCAGACGCCGGCTGTCCCGCTGGGTGAGGGCGGTGACGTCACCGAGACCACCAAGGACGTGATCGCAGCCGCGACCGTCGCCTACTGCCACGAGGCGCTGGGCGCGATGGACTCGGCGCTGAGGAAGACCACCGAGTACCTCACGCAGCGCAAGCAGTTCGGCGTGACGCTCAACCGTTTCCAGGCACTGACCTTCCGGGCGGCCGACATGTACACCTCGCTCGAGCTGACGCGCAGCATCGTCATCTGGGCGACGATGGTGCTGGCCGACGAGTCCTCCTCCGCGGAGAGGAAGCGTGAGGCCGCCGCGCGCGCCAAGCTCCAGGTGAGCCGGGCCGGACGCCACATCGGCCAGGAGGCGATCCAGCTGCATGGCGGCATCGGCATGACCGCGGAGTACTCCGTCGGCCATCTGACCGCCCGGCTGACTGCCATCGACCACCTGCTCGGCGACGGGCGGCAACAGGTACGCAACCTGTCCCGCCGGCTGACGTCGTACGGCGTGGTCGAGCCCCTGCCCTGAACCGCGCGGACCCGGGCGGTGGCGCACTTGACGTGTGCGCCACCGCCCGGCCAGCGTCTTCTGAGGGTTGCTGGGCCCGGAAGCGGTCGAAGGTGCGGTACATGAAGTCGGTCCCCTTGCGCAGCGCGTCGACGTAGATGCTGCCTGTCCCGAAGCCTCGACCGCACCTGGGCCAGGGAGCTCTGCGGTTTCTGACCGCCCGGGATCCCCCGGCAGTTGACCCGCAGGTGGGCCGTGGAGGGGATCACGTTCTCCTCGTAGCCGGCGTCCTCGATCACGAACGCAGCGGTGGTGCGCAGGAGGGCCGAGTGCAGCCACGGGCACGACCGGGCGACGACCCCCCGGGCCGCTCGTTCTCTCGCGGGTGAGGACCGGGCATGCAGCAGCATCTCGATGGCACGAGCGAACCGGCGGTCGTTGGTGGCGTCGGCCAGCGCACCGAAGTAGTCGCGGGTCACCGGGGTCAGATGGACCGGCGCCAACCAGCCACAGAGCTCCTCGACCGCACCAGCCAGCTTCTCGATGGCGCCTGAGACGCCCACGACTGCTCCTGCGGCAACGACGCCGAGGAAGGAACGTCTGGCGAGTGCCGAGGTGGGTGTGGAGGGTTCGGAACCCTGTTCAGCCATGAGGTCTCCCTCTCCCGCGAGTGATGCCCCTCACGCCAGGAAAGCGGTGAACGCCGCGTCAACGGCCCGACGGAGTCCGGGTGGACGAGCGGGGGCAGTCGTGCGACGAACAGCCGATCAGTCGGTCAGCCGCCGAACCAGGACCCGCGGCCCCCGAACCAGTCGCTCATGTGGCCGGAGCCGGGTGAGCTGCCGCGTCCACCGAGATAGCTGCCGACCACGGCGGCCCCGAGGTCATCGAGCTCAGGCGCGACGACCCGGCCCTCGACGCGGGCGGCGAGCTGGTCGAGGAACCGGGCCAGCCCGGGGTCCTCCCCCAGACGGAAGATCGTGACCTGGGCTCCGAGGCGTGCGGCGTTGTCGAGCTCGCGGACCGACCAGGCGACCGTGAGCGGGTGCGGCGGGTAGGAGAACCACACCTCCCCGTCAGGCTCGAGGTGGCTGGTGGGCTCCCCGTCGGTGACGATCAGCAACACCGGCTGGGCGTTGGGGTGCTTGCGGAAGTGCCGGTTGGCCAGCAGGAGCGCGTGGTGCAGGTTGGTGCCCTTGTCCCACATGGCCTCGAGCCCGGTGAGCTCGTCGATCTCCATCACCTTGGCCGAGCGCCCGAAGCCGATCAGCTGCAGGTGGTCGCCGCGGAACCGGCTGCTGATCAGCTGGTGCAACGCGAGCGCCGTA
>JBKJON010000531.1:0-6814 GCA_046595715.1 Marmoricola sp. | reverse complement strand
GAGCTCGGCGTCGCGCAGGCGCTGGCTCACCCGGTCGCCCACCTCGGTGGGGGTCGGGGTGTTCGACTTGACGTAGCCGATCTGCTTGGTGAGGTTGCGCGTGTAGAGCACCGAGATCAGGGCCAGCACGATGGCGACGATGACCGCGTTGACGACGCCAACGAAGCCGTCCAGGAAGATGAACAGGATCGTCAGCAGGGTGGCCTGGACGAGGGCGACGGTCACGATGGAGAGCTCGAAGGCCAGCGCCCACTCCCACGCGGCTCGGGCGGCCTGGGAGTTGGCCTCGGAGGCGCGGAAGGCCCGTCGTACGGCGAGGACCCGGGCGAACCGGCTCCAGTGGTGCAGCGCCCGGGTCAGGGCGAAGAGGACGAAGAAGATCACCGCTTGGCGGTAGATCCTGCCGGGATCCTCGGCGTAGATCTCCTGCCCGCTGGTGATCAGGTGCGAGAACATCCGGATCACCAGGAGCTCGGCGACCGGCACCAGCGCGATCAGCAGAATCATCCCGATGACGACCGCCCTGCCACCGGCCGTGGTGAACAGCGACTTGAAGGTCAGGTAGAGCTGCCGGAACACGTCAGAGTTCTCTCGGCTGAGGGCGCGTCACGGGAACATCTTGCCGCATCCGTGGGAGTGACAGCTGTCCCGCGTCGGTGTGCCGGTCCGCGGTGCCCCCGGACGCTGAACGGCGCCGCACGGTGTGCGGCGCCGTTCGCTGGCGGAGGATAGGGGATTCGAACCCCTGAGGGCGTTAACCCAACCCGCTTTCCAAGCGAGCGCCATAGGCCACTAGGCGAATCCTCCGCCGGGAAGGCTACCTGCCCGGATTGGTCGGTGAGAAATCGGGCGCCCTGGTCCGGTCCTGGCGGTGGCCGGCGCGAAGACGTCATCCGGCCTGGTTGCCCCCGGCGACCACACCGGATGACGTCCCGGAGGAGGTCATCGGCCTTGGTCGCCATCAGCGCCACCACGGATGACGCCCGGGCGGTGCGCCGCCGCCGCGACTCCGATTGGCCTGAGCCGAACGGGGGCAGGTAACCTCTGCGCCAACCCCCCATGCGGCGGTAACTCACTGAATCCCCCAGGGCCGGAAGGCAGCAAGGGCAGGTGGGCTCTTCCGGGTGCATGGGGGGCCTTTGACTGTCGTGGGGCGACCGGCCGCTCCGGCCTAGTGGTCACCCACCTCGGTGGCCGGCTCCGCGGATGGGGGTCAGGCGGAGCTGCTCCGCAGCGGCGGCCAGCTCCTCGCGCACGTCGGGGTGGGCGGCGTGGCTGATCAGGTTGGCCGCCTGGCGCTCCTGGTCGTGGCCCAGGATGTCGGCCGTCCCCTGCTCGGTGATCACCGCCGTCATCTGGAAGGACGTCACCGGCGCCGAGACCAGCGGGACGATCGTGGACGTGTTCGCCCGGGGGTGCCAGGACCGCAGGCCGATCAGCGCCTGACCGCCGGGACTGTGGATGGCGCCCACCACGAAGTCGGCCTGTCCGCCGAGCCCGGAGTAGATCCGGCCCCTCACCCGGGAGGCGTTCGCCTGCGCGAACAGGTCGACCTCGAGCGAGGAGTTGATGCTCACCATCGCCGGGTTGGCGGAGATGCGCGACGGGTCGTTGGTGGTCTCGGTGCGCGTCATGTGCACCCGCTCGTTGCGGTCGAGCCACCGGTAGAGCTCGGCCGAGCCGAAGACGAACGACGTCGTGATGGGCACCTCGGCCTCGAGAGCGCCTGCCCTCTCCAGGGCCAGCACGCTGTCGCTGAACATCTCGGTCCACACCCGCAGGTGCCGTCGGCCGGTCAGCCCTCGCAGGGCGGCGTCGGGTACGGCGCCGATCCCCGCCTGGAGCGTGGCTCCATCGTTCACCCGCTCACCGACTGCTGTCCCGATGGCCACCGACGCATCGTCGGGGTGGCCGGCCAGATGGGTGCCCAGGGGTTCGTCGACCTCGACGAGCAGGTCGATGTCCTCGAGCGGGAGGACCCCGTCGCCGTAGGTGAAGGGCATCCAGGGGTTCGCCTGCGCGATCACGGCGCCGCCCGTGCGTCGTACGGCCTCGATGGCGGCGGGAAGCACGTTGACCTCCGTGCCGAGCGAGACCTGTCCGTCCCGGGGGAGCGAGGTGTGCAGCACCACGAGGTCGGGTGCCATGTTGCGCCGGAACAGGGCCGGCACCATGGAGAGCCGCGACGGCACGTAGCGCAGCCGGGGGCTGTGCCGCATCCCCGCTCCCACGAACGAGGTCTCCAGGACGACCCCCTCGCGGTCGGGCAGGCCCGGCTGTCCGTTCAGCGCCCAGAGGCGGTACGTCGCCAGCAGCCGGTCGATCTCACCCACCAGGTGCCAGGGTGTCGCGAAGTTGCCGGAGATCACGATACGGGGTTCGAGCGGGAGCTGTCCGAGGATCCGCTCCAGGCTGGGTTCGCTCACGACTCGGTCACGGTGGGGAGCCTATGCCGGTTGTCGCCCGGTCCGTCTAGGGTTCACGTGTGGAACCCACCCTCGCCCTCTACCGCCGCTACCGGCCGGAGACGTTTGCCGAGGTCATCGGCCAGGACCACGTCACCGAGCCTCTCCGGGCGGCGCTGGCCAACAACCGGGTCAACCACGCCTACCTCTTCTCCGGCCCCCGCGGCTGTGGCAAGACCACCAGCGCGCGCATCCTGGCCCGGGCGCTGAACTGTGAGCAGGCGCCCATCTCCGACCCGTGCGGTGAGTGCCAGTCCTGTCGCGACCTCGCTCGCGGCGGCCCGGGATCGATCGACGTGATCGAGATCGACGCCGCGAGCCACGGCGGCGTGGACGACGCCCGCGACCTGCGGGAGCGGGCGTTCTTCGCCCCGGTCAGCAGCCGCTTCAAGGTCTACATCATCGACGAGGCCCACATGGTCAGCTCGCAGGGCTTCAACGCCCTGCTCAAGCTGGTCGAGGAGCCCCCGGAGCACCTGAAGTTCATCTTCGCCACCACCGAGCCCGAGAAGGTCATCCCGACCATCCGCTCGCGCACCCACCACTACCCGTTCCGGTTGATCCCGCCCCGCACCCTCTCGGACTACCTCGCCGAGCTCTGCGAGAAGGAGGGCGTCACGATCGACCAGGCGGCGCTGCCCCTCGTCGTACGCGCCGGGGCCGGTTCCGCCCGAGACTCGCTCTCGGTGCTCGACCAGCTGCTCGGTGGTGCCGGACCCGACGGCGTGACCTACGAGGTCGCGACCAGCCTGCTCGGCTACACCCCCGACAACCTCCTCGACGAGGTCGTCGACGCTTTCGCCGCCGTCGACGGGGCCGGTGTCTTCGGTGTGGTCGACAAGGTGATCGAGACCGGTCAGGACCCGCGCCGGTTCACCGAGGACGTCCTGCGCCGACTGCGCGACCTGGTGATCATCGCCGCGGTTCCCGACGCGCCCGCCACCGGCCTGATCGACGCCCCGGCCGACCAGGCCGAGCGGCTCGTGGCCCAGGCGGCGAGGTTCGGCAAGGCCGAGCTCGTGCGCGCGGCCGACATCGTGGCGCGCGGGCTCACCGAGATGCGGGGGGCCACGACTCCTCGACTGCTGCTGGAGCTCATCTGTGCGCGGCTGCTGCTTCCGGCTGCGGACCACGAGACGCTGGGGGTCGGCGCTCGCCTTGATCGCCTGGAGAGACGGGTCTCCGTCTCCGACTCCGCCGGTGCTCCGGGGGTGCCCTCCGGCGACGTCCGCGGGGCCGGCCACGCGGGGGCACCCACTCGCGCAGCGCCCTCGCCATCGTCCACCCCGCCCGCCTCTCCCGCTGAGCCGTCGCCCGGCCCGCCGTCGCCCGTCCGGCCGTCGCCCGTGCAGCCCGCCATCGAGTCGCCCGTCGGGACGCCCGAGCCAGCAGCCGCGCCCACTCCAGTGGCACCGGCAGCCGCGGAGGCCGGTGGCGCTGCGGGCGGGGCGGAAAAGACCCAGGAAAGGGACCAGGGCAAGGACCAGGGCAAGGACCAGGGCAAGCCGGGGGTGCTGTCGCTCGCCGACGTACGCCGGATCTGGCCGGACCTGCTCGAGGCGGTCAAGAAGATGCGGCGCTTCACCTGGATCCTGCTGAGCCAGAACGCCCAGGTCATCGGGGTGGACGCGACGAGCCTCACCGTGGGCTTCAAGACGGCTGGGGCACGGGACTCGTTCGTCGGGGGTGGCAGCGAGGAGATCCTGCGGCAGGCGGCGATCGACATGATCGGGGTGGCGTGGAAGATCGAGGTCGCCATCGACCCCTCGGCCGATCCTGGCGCGGAGACCTCTCCGCGGGTGATCCGTCCCGCGGTGACGCCCCCGGCCGCCCACGAGGAGCCACCCGTGACCGAACCCGGACCGGGAGCGGCGCCCGGCGGTCCACCGAGCTGGGCGAGCGACCAGGGCGACGACACCTCGCCGCCCCTCCCGGTCGCGGAGCGAGGTGCCCGACCGGCTGCTGCCGCCGAGGCCCGCTCGCGGATCACGCCCACCCGGCAGGGGGGTGAGGCGGTGCCGGCGCCGCCCGGCCCCGACCTCGACGCCGATGCCCACCGCGACGACTTGACAGCCGAGGACAACGCGCTCGACAGCACCCAGCTCCTCCAACGCGAGCTCGGCGCGACCTTGATCGAAGAGATCACCCACGACTGACCATGCACCACTCACGCACCCAGGAGCAGACGAGATGACGGACAACCCCTTCGCCAGCCTTTCCAACGACGAGGGCGGCGGCGGCTTCGACCTGCAGGCCATGCTCGAGCAGGCCCAGCAGATGCAGTCGCAGCTGGTCGCTGCCCAGGAGGAGCTGGCCGCCGCGACGGTCGAGGGCTCGGCGGGTGGCGTCGTGGTCACGCTCACCGGAACCGGCGAGCTGGCCGCCGTCTCGATCGCCCCCGGCTCCTTCGACGGCACCGACACCGACTCGCTCGCCGATCTGGGCGACCTGGTGGTGGCGGCCTACCGCGACGGCAAGACCAGGGTCGACGCCCTCGCGGCCCGCGCCCTGGGTCCGCTGGCCGGAGGTGGCCTCGACGACCTCACGGGCGGACTCCCCGGAGGAATGGGCGGCCCCGGTGTATGAAGGCGTCCTCCAGGACCTGATCGACGAGCTCGCCCGGCTTCCCGGGGTGGGTCCCAAGGGGGCCCAGCGGATCGCCTTCCACCTGCTCGCCTCCGACCCGGTCGACGTACGCCGCCTTGCGGACACGTTGATCGAGATGAAGGCCAAGGCGAAGTTCTGCTCGGTGTGCGGCAACGTCTCCGAGGAGGAGCTGTGCCGGATCTGTCGCGACCCGCGTCGTGACCCCGCGCTGATCTGCGTCGTCGAGGAGCCCAAGGACGTCGTCGCCATCGAGAAGACCCGTGAGTTCCGCGGGCGCTACCACGTGCTGGGCGGTGCGATCTCGCCGTTGGAGGGCATCGGGCCCGAGCAGCTGCGCATCCGCGAGCTGATGGGACGGCTCGCCGACGGGGTCGTCACCGAGGTCATCCTGGCGACCGACCCGAACATCGAGGGCGACGCGACCGCGGCGTACCTCAGCAGGTTCCTCAAGGACATGGACTTGCGCGTGACCCGTCTGGCGAGTGGACTGCCAGTGGGTGGTGACCTCGAGTACGCCGATGAGGTGACGCTCGGCCGAGCATTCGCAGGAAGGCGCAACGCAGGTGACTGAGACACAGATCGAGCCCGAGCTGGAGGAGTTCGCCCAGCAGATAGCCGACGGGGTGGAGTCGTTCCTGCTCACGCTGCAGGCGATGTCGCGCGAGGAGAACCCCGGCACGGTGGTTCCTCTGCTGCTGGTGGAGGTGAGCCAGATCCTCTTCGCCGGGGCCAGGCTCGGCGCCCAGCGCGACTTTGCGCCGACGCTCGAGTACCAGCCGGACGTGGGGCCTGACCCCGACCTGGACGCGCTGCGGCTGCGCCTGGCCCGGCTGCTCGACAGCGTGGACACCTACACCTACAACTTCGACGTCTACCTGACCGAGCTGGTGGAGGCGCTGCTCTCCGACGAGCTGACCAGCATCGCCACCGACCTGGCCAACGGCCTGCGGCACTTCCGCTCCGGCAACGTCGCGGAAGCGCTCTGGTGGTGGCAGTACTCCTACGTCGCCAACTGGGGCAACAGCGCCAGTGCCGTCCTGCGGGCCCTCCAGTCGATCGTGGCGCACGACCGCCTCGACACGGACTTCGAGATCGAGAGCGACCAGATCGCCGCCGCGGAGGCCGTGCTGGACACCGACACGGTGGGCATCTGAGCCGCACGTAGAATCGCCGGTGGCCGACAACCGGGCTCTCGAGCCGGTCTGTTCCACCGATCAGCCGTCAGGAGGGCACCGTCGTGGGCATCGTGGTTCAGAAGTACGGCGGTTCCTCGCTCGCCGACGCCGCCGCCATCAAGCGCGTCGCCCGTCGCATCGTCGAGGTGAAGCGCGACGGCCACGACGTCGTCGTCGCCGTCTCGGCCATGGGCGACAGCACCGACGAGCTGCTGGAGCTGGCCGAGGGCGTCAGTCCGCTGCCGCCGGCGCGCGAGCTCGACATGCTCCTGACCGCCGGTGAGCGCATCTCGATGGCGCTGGTGGCGATGGCGATCTCCGACCTCGGTTTCACCGCCCGGTCCTTCACCGGCTCCCAGGCGGGCGTGATCACCGACTCGGTGCACGGCAAGGCCAAGATCATCGACGTCACACCGGGCCGCATCTCCGCCGCCATCGACGAGGGCCACATCGTCATCGTCGCCGGGTTCCAGGGCGTCAGCCAGGACACCAAGGAGATCACCACGCTGGGCCGTGGAGGGACCGACACCACCGCGGTCGCCCTCGCGGCGGCGCTGCACGCGGACG
>JBKJON010000471.1:0-2743 GCA_046595715.1 Marmoricola sp. | reverse complement strand
CCACAGCCTGGACCGCGTGGTCCACGACGCCGGGCAGGTTGCTCAGGTCCAGGTCGAAGGCGAGCGAGCCGCCACGGGTCGAGGACCCGTCACGAAGGCCGGCGGCGAGCTCTGCGGAGACGTGGGTGACCCAGCCGGGGCCGAGCTGCCAGGTGTCGCGCACCCGGTCGGCGATGGCAGCGGGCTTGCTGCCGGCCGCACCGGCGAACTTGCGCAGCTGCTCGCTCACGGCCTCGGTCAGCACCGGTCCGAAGGCGGAGTAGGTGCGGGCCAGCTTGGTGACGGTGGCCGCGAGGCCCTTCCAGTCGGCTTCGGCCGCGCCGTCGATCGCGCCGAGACCGAGCTCGGCACCGAGGTCGACGAGCAGCTGGTTGCGCCGCGAGGAGACACCGTCGCACAGCGCCTCGATCGTGTCGGCCTGACCGATCTGGTCGGGGCGCACCTTGGTGCGCAGAGCGGCCAGGGTCGTGGTCGCGTCCGCGGCGGTGTAGCTCAGGTCCGCGGGGCGATCGGCGCCGGCAGCGGCCACGGGGGCGGCAGGGGCGGCGACCTTCTCGGCGGCCGGGGCTGCCTCGGCGGTCTCCGTCTCGGGCGACTCGTCCTCGGGCTCGTCGTCGGGCAGGGGGGTGTCGGTGGCGAAGACGACCGCCGCGTCACGCGAGGAGTTCACGATCTTCGGTGCGACCCCGTCGTACGACGGGAGCTTGGTCGTCTGCGCCGCCAGGTTGGCCAGGGTCGGGGCGTTGGCCACTCCGACCTCGACGAACTGCTCCATCCCGAGGCCACCCTGCTCGGGGGCGCCGAAGAGGAGGTCCTGGGTCTCGATCCAGCGCACCGGGCTGGCGAACTGCCACGCGAGCAGCTCGGTCAGCAGGGCACGGCCGAGGCGGGCCGGGTCGGCCTCCCACGTCGCCCAGTCGGCGAGGACGGGCTTGAGGAGGGGGGAGTCGACGAGGTCGGACACCTCCTGGACGAAGGCCCTGTCCAGGGTGAACAGGCGCGGCACCAGGTTGGGGATGTAGCGGCCGATCAGGACCGAGATGTCGATCGTCTCGGGCAGCAGGTCGTCGAGGCGCTGACGGAAGTCGTCGACGCCGGCGTGCAGCTCCGAGGAGTGGAACGGCACGTCGATGCCCGGCACCAGGATGAAGGCCGGCTTGCCGCCCACACGGGCCCGGCGCTCCTCGATCGCGTCCTCGAGAGCCTCGAGGGCGGCGATGGTGCCGGCGATGGCGTACTGCGAGCCGCGCAGGTTGTAGTTGACGATCTGGATGAACTCGCCGGTGCTCTCGGCGAGCCCGGCCACGAAGCCGGCGACGTCGTCGTCGGCCAGACCAGCCTGCGAGGGGCGGATCGCGGCGAGCCGGTAGTTGCTCCGGCCCCTGGCGTCGCGGGCGACCAGGTGGTGCATGGCCATGCCGCGGCGGAACACGATCTCCAGCAGCGCCTCGAGGGGCAGGATTCCGGTGACGGCAGCCAGGGCGTTGTACTCGCCGACCGAGTGACCACAGGTCAGGGCGTCCTCGACGAAGACGCCTTCCTCGCGCATCTCGGCGACCTGGGCCACCGCGAGGGTCGCCATCGCTACCTGGGTGAACTGGGTCAGGAAGAGCACGCCGTCGGGGTGACGGTGGAGCTCACCGTCGGCCCACAGCTCGGTCGGGTTGTCGCGCACGACCGCGAGGATCGAGAAGCCGAGCGCCTCACGGGTGTGGGCGTCCGCGCGGTCCCAGACCTTGCGGGCGGCGGCCGAGCGGGTGCGGGCCTCGAGGCCCATGCCCTGGCTCTGGATGCCCTGGCCGGGGAAGGCGTACGTCGTGCGGGGGGCCGCCACGACGGCCTCGGCGACCATGGCCAGCTCCCCGTCGGCGCGGGCGGTGACCTCGACGACCGTGTCGCCACCGAGCACACCGGTGCGCTCGACGGTGATCTCGACCTCGGAGCTGGGCAGCAGCGGGGAGACCCAGCGGGTCAGCCAGCTGCGGATCGGTCGCGGGTGGTGGGTCGCGCCGACCGAGGCAGCTGCGCGCTGCGCGACCGCGGAGAGCCACATGCCGTGCACGATCGGCCCGTCGAAGCCCGCGAGGCGGGCGGCGGGGACATCGGTGTGCAGCGGGTTGTGGTCGCCGCTGACGGCCGCGAAGGCGCCCATGTGATGGGGTGCCGCGACGGTGAAGCGGTCCATCCGGGCGCGGGGCTTCTCGTGGGCGTCGGGGGCCAGCGGGGCGGGGGCGACGAACTCGTCCTCGCCGACGCGGCCACGCACCATGAAGCGCTCGTGCAGGGTGGCGACCAGGGTGTCACCGGCCTCGACCGTGACGCCGACCGCGATGACCTGACCGGCGGTGGTCTCCGACACGGACTCGCGGGTGGAGGTGATCGTCAGCGGGGTTCCGGCGGTGATGGTGTCGATGCCTCCGGACATCTCGATGCGGTGGTCGAGGTGGACGAGGTCGAGAAGCCCCTCGACGGGGCCGATGCTGGCGAAGACGGCCGGCCAGGCGAGGCCCACGAGGGTGTCGGGGACGGCCTGCTCCTGCGGGTCGGCCACGGCGTCCCCGCGGCGGGTCCGGGCGGGGCTGGTGACGCCGATGTGGTCGGCGACCAGGTCGGGTGACCACGTGGTCCTGACGACCGCGGAGCCGTCGACGACCTCGGGCAGCGTGCCGCCGGCGGTGAGACCCAGCAGGGCCCCCATCGCCTCGGCGGCCGCGTCCTCGGAGATCACCTCCCGGTGATCTCC
>JBKJON010000443.1:0-3479 GCA_046595715.1 Marmoricola sp. | reverse complement strand
GGTCGTCGTAGGTCGCCCCGGCGCAGCGCGCACCGAGGCCGACGCCCGCCTCCTCGGAGACGATCGTCACCTCGACCTCGCCGTCCAGATCACTGGTCCCGACGGTGGTGGTGACGGTGGCGCGGACGCTTCCGCTGTGGCCGACGCAGCCGAAGTCCGAGATCGACCAGCCCGGGCTCATCGGCCAGGGCAGGTAGGTGGGCAGGTCGTCGCTGCGTCCCACGAGGTCGGCGAAGGAGTCGTAGTCGGCCTGCGTGGGACGCCAGAGCGGTTCGATCGGACCGTGGGTCGTGCACGCGAACGTCACACCTTCGCCGGTGACGGGTGAGGTGCAGCGGGGACACGACGCTTCGAGCGGCACGGGACGAGGATAGGGCTCAGGAGTTCCAGCGCGCCACGGCTGGCGACTCTCGTTCGTAGGCGAGTATCGAGATCGTCGCCGTGTCCAGGCTGAACAGGCGGCCCTCCTGCACCGGCAGGTCGAGCCAGCGGGCGGCCAGGGCGCGCGAGGCGTGCCCGTGGCAGAACACCAGCACCCGACCGCCGTGCTCACGCACTCGGGCGACCACACGGTCCATGCGCTGCGAGACCTGCTCCGCGGTCTCCCCACCCGGGCTGGAGTCGGACCACACGGTCCAACCCGGCACGGTCTCGCGGATCTTCGCCGTGGTGAGCCCCTCGTAGTCGCCGTAGTCCCACTCGGTGAGGTCGTCATCGACCTCGACCTCGGTGAACCCCGCCAGCTCGGCCGTGTGACGGGCTCGCGCTCTAGGACTGGTCAGGACGAGATCGAACTCGACCCCCTCGAGCCGCTGGGCCAGCCGACGGGCGACGTCCTCGCCCTGAGGGGTCAGGTCGAGCTCGGTGTGCGAGGTGTGCAGCCCGTCGCGGCTCCACTCGGTCTCGCCGTGGCGGATCACCCACAGCTCACCCTCAGGGTTTTCGTGCCTACTCATCGCCGACCTCTCAGACTGCCTGGGGCCGGGCGTCGGGGCCGGGCCAGTTCTTGTCGGGCTCAGGGACCGGCCGACCGGGCTGCTCCCCGCCGCGCTCGGTGAGATAGCTGTCCTTGGGCACCATCACCTTGCGGCGGAAGATGCACACGACCTTGCCGTCCTGGTTGTAGCCGATGGTCTCGACGTACACGACCCCGCGGTCGTCCTTGCTCCTGCTCTCCGTCTTGTCCAGCACCGTGGTCTCGCCGTACAGCGTGTCGCCGTGGAAGGTCGGTGCGACGTGGCGCAACGACTCGACCTCCAGGTTCGCGATGGCCTTGCCGGAGACGTCGGGCACGCTCATCCCGAGCAGGACCGAGTAGACGTAGTTGCCGACCACGACGTTCTTGCCGAACTGGGTGGTCTCCTCGGCGAAGTGCTGGTCGAGGTGGAGCGGGTGGTGGTTCATCGTCAGTAGGCAGAACATGTGGTCGTCGAACTCGGTGACCGTCTTGCCGGGCCAGTGCTTGTAGGTGGTACCGACCTCGAACTCCTCATAGCTGCGACCGAACTGCATCTCCACCTGCTCCTTCGTTGCCCGTCCTGATGACCCCTGAGTTGACGCGCCGAGTCTCCCACGGCAGACGCGGGGCCCCCACCGACGTGCCACCGGGACCTGAGAAGTCCCCGAGAACTTGTCCACCGGCAGGCGGTTCGCGGTGCGGGAGGCCATCACCCCGGACGTATGCTCCGATCCATGCTCGGCTTGCGCAGGCGCGCCGCGGACGGGTCGCCCAGCGAGTCAGCCAGCGATTCGGACACGGCGCCCGAGACCCCCGCCCCCACCCCCACCCCTCGCTCGACGGGCCAGGTGGTGACCCGGCAGGTCCTGATCGTCATGGCCACGCTGGGGCTGACGCTGCTCTGGGCCTATCTCGCCACGATCGTCCTGGACGCCTCGAACTTCCCGAGCCCGCTCTACACGCTGCGCAACCGCACCTTCGACTCCCCGGTCCTGCTCGAGAGCGCGGCCGTCGTGTGGGTCCTGGTGCTGCTGGTCCTGGCCCTGACCGGGCGGCTCTGGATCACCCTGGGAATCATCACCGCGCTGACGGCCCTGATCGGTGTCGTCAACTCGACCAAGCTCGAGCTCAGGAACGACCCCGTCTACCCCAGCGACGTCACCTTCCTGAGCCAGCCGAGCTTCCTGTTCGAGATGGTGCCGAAGTCCAAGGTCGCCATGGGTGCCCTCGCGCTCGTGGCCGTCGTGGCCGTGGCCGCCCTCGTCGGCTGGCTGGTCGCCAAGGTCTTCCCGGCTCTGGGCCGGACGCTTCCCCGTAGGGGTCTGATCGGCCTGCGGGTGCTGCGCGTGGTCGTCATCGTGGTCTGCCTCGGACTGCTGCACCTGGCCAACAACTTCAACGAGCCCGGCAACCCGTGGCGGGCAGCCTTCGACTCCACCGGGCTGCGCTGGCGCGACTGGGACCAGCGCGTGAACTACCAGCGCAACGGGTTCGTCGCCGGGCTCCTCTTCAACACCCACATCACCGCGATGGCCGAGCCCACGGGCTACTCCAAGGCCGCGGTGGAGAAGATCACAGCCAAGTACGACGCGGAGGCGGCCGCGATGAACCAGGGCCGCACGGGAACCCTCGACAAGACCAACGTCGTCACGATCCTCTCCGAGAGCTTCTCCAACCCCAACTGGCTCAAGACGGTGAAGTTCGACGCCGACCCGATCCCGAAGACCACCGCGCTGATGAAGCAGACGATCTCCGGCAAGATGCTCGCCCCGGGCTACGGCAGCGGGACCGCCAACGTCGAGTTCGAGGCGCTCACCGGCCAGTCGAAGAGCCAGCTCAAGCCGCAGATCGCCACGGCCTACGAGCAGATGGTCCAGCACTACAAGACGTTCCCGTCCGCGGTCGACTGGTTCATCGACCACGGGCACACGCCGGTCGCCATCCACCCGTTCTCGCCGCGGATGTACGCCCGCCCTGAGGTCTACGACGCCCTGGGCTTCAGCAAGTTCATCACCAAGGACGAGATGAAGAACAAGGCGCGGGGCGGTGGACGCTTCATCGACGACGGCTCCGCCTTCGACGAGGTGCTGGACCAGATCTCGAGTCATGACAAGCCGGTGCTGGCGCACCTGGTCACGATGCAGAACCACATGCCCTACGGCGGCCAGTACGACGACCCGATCCCACCCACCGGCCTGCCGGTGAGCTTCACCAAGCTGGCTGGCCAGTACGGCCGCGGCATCGCCCGCACCGACGAGGAGTTCGCCGCGTTCCTGGCGGAGCTGAAGAAGCAACCCGAGCCGACCGCTGTCGTCTTCTACGGCGACCACCTGCCGCCGCAGGTCTACCCGGAGAGCCTTGTCAAGCGTGAGGGCCTGCGCACTACCCACGAGACACCGTTCGTGATCTGGAGCAACGGCACTCCCCTCAAGCACACGGAGCTCCCGACCACGAGCCCGATCCAGTTCCTGCCGAAGCTGTTCAACGCGCTCGACGTGCCCGTCCCGCCGTGGTTCGCGCT
>JBKJON010000356.1:0-9338 GCA_046595715.1 Marmoricola sp. | reverse complement strand
CAAAGACGATCAGTTCGGATCCCTACGGTGCGGCGTAGGCGGGGTGAGTGCGCGACCGACAGTGGGTTGATCGTCCTTGTGTCCGTACTTTCGCAACGACCGGATCTCGACACGAGCATGCGATCAGCGGCACAAGCGGACGTCCACGGGGGATGGTTCATAGTTGGACGAAAGTGAGAGGCAAGCGCTGCTAGCGCCCGAAGGCCCTCAACACAGCGAGCCCTGGACGCGCCCAACTGCCTCTCGGGCGCATGTGGTGTTCATGGCCACAGCGTGTGCTCCGGCGCTGAGTGCACCCTGAGTACCACCTCGGCAGGACCGATTTGGGACGATCTGGTGTTCTCGGCCTCGCGCCGAGCCTCGCCCGGACGTCGTCGAGGCCAGATCCCCGCCAGGACCAGGCCGAGCAGGGTGGCGAGCGCGACCCACACAGCATCCTCGACGACCACCCCCACCAGCAGCCACAGCTTCATCTCGGGCCCCCGCGTCGTCGTGGAGTCCGCGGCGTCGGGTGGAAGGTGTCAGTCGTGCTCACGCCGGGAGGGTGACCCGGATATGTGAGTCGCCGCTGAGTGCCGGAGACTCCCAGTGTGTGAGTCGGGCCGCATGAGTCACGCGGACGCGCGAAGCGTGCTGGATCGGGCCGAGCCGATGGTCAGGCCTTCGCTCAAGTCCAGCAGCCGGAGTGGTTCGTCGGTGATGATGCCATCCACGCCCCGGCCGATGAGGTCTGCCATCTGACGCTGTTTGTTGACAGTCCAGGCGAAGACTCGTCGACCGTGCGCGTGTTCACGGGCGATGGTGGACCCGGAGGCGGCCCACCAGGGTCGTGAGGTCATGGCAGGACCGCCCTCTGCACCCGCGGTGCGCACGGCACTCCAGGTCACCATCAGCGATGTCGTGATCTCCGGGAGGACGCGTTGCAGCTGCAACAGCTCGTCAGCGCACCGGGACTGTACGACGACCCTGCTGCGCTGGGTCACTGAAAGCTGACTGAGCTCACGCTCGAGGTCTGGCCACACCCGGCTCGACGAGGCGTCCTTGACGTCGACGAAGACGAGGGCCCCGCGTCGGGCTGCTGGAAGGAGGACGTCGCTGAGCAGCGGCACGCACAACTCCGGATGCTCCACCAAGTCAGGGGTGCGTACCCCGAGCGTCCGAAGGTCGGCGAGGGAGCTGGTCTCCACCGGGTGACGCCGCACTCGTTCCCCTGGGGCTACGCGTGCGAAGGTCGTGCGCATCGGGGTGGGGTCGTGCATCAGCACAAGATGGCCGTCCTTGGTACGCCGTAGGTCGATCTCCACACCGTCGCAGCCCGCGTCGAGAGCCGCTATGGCTCCGGCGAGCGTGTTCTCAGGACCGGTGAGGGAGCACCGCCCCCGGTGGGCGATTGCCTGCGTCCTCGTGGGTGACCAGCGTGGGAGTGGGGCGAGCATCGCCATGACGACGTCCTCGAGGTTCCGCGCCGCACATCGGCGCTCGATGACTCACCGTCGCCCCAGGCGCCTGCCAGCCGCCTGACTGGAACCCACCGGCGCCCGGTGCGCCCAGCTCCCATCGGTGGCAGGCCCGTGCTGGCATGAGACAAGGGTTTTGAACGGGCGCGCGTACAGTCTTGATCCATGCCCGCCCCTGTAAATCGAGCAGTTCCTGCTGGCCTGGTGGCACGAGCTTGAGCCGCGGCGCGGGCCGGCTGGCCACGTCCGTGTTGGTGGCGGCGGCCCTTGTGGCGGCCCTGGTGGCGGTCGTGGGTGCGGCGGCCATCTATGACTCCGAAGCGGCCACACGGCGGACCGCGCACACGCAGGAGGCCGCTCCCGCGACCCACCTGGTCGTTGCCCTCGGGGACTCGGTCCCCTCGGGTGCGGCGTGCCCCTGCAGCTCGTTCCCCTCGCTCTACGGTGCGCTTCTCGGCCAGCGCACCGGTGGACCGGTCAAGGTCGACAACTACGCGGCCAGTGGGCTGGACACCGCTGGGCTGCTGGCGCAGTTCCACCAGGCCCGGATCGTCGAATCCGTACGCCGGGCTGATATCTTCCTGGTCACCATCGGCGCCAACGACTTCGAGGACCACCACGACCAGGTCGTTGACGGCGCCTGCCCCACCGGCGCGGCCGACTGCGTGAGCGACGAGATGGAGTCCATGCGCGCCGACTTGGCCAAGATCCTGGCCAACATCCGTGCGCTGCGCCAGGGAAGACCCACCACGGTGCTGGTCACCGGCTACTGGAACGTCTTCGAGGACGGGGATGTCGCGCAACAGACGTCCGGGGCCTCCGGGCTCAAAGCCTCCATCCGACTGACCCTGCGGGTCAACGCGGCCATCTCCGCGGTTGCGTCCACCGCCGGCGCGAACTACGTCGACCTGTTCGAACCGTTCCAGAGCCACGGTCGCGACATCGGCTCACTGCTGGCCACCGACGGGGACCACCCCGACGCTGCCGGTCACCAGCTGATCGCAAGGACGCTGCTGGCCACCGGCCTGCCGCGCATCTCCTGACCCCACGGTCGGCCATGTCCACTCGTGCGCCTGAGCGTCGGGATTCAGAGGTCTGGACGCGCTACCGCTGCGGACGGGCGGGCCACCCGGCTGCGCTCCATGCCAGTGCTGGCGCGAGGTAAGAGGCGTAGTTGTGGTAGTTGTGACCCCCTTGGGGGAAAGAGATGTGAGCGACGGCTGGGTCACCTGAGGTGGCCCGGATCATCTGCGCCGTCGGGGCCCACGTCTCCTTGTCCTGCTGGCCGGCGACTAGGAGGAGGCGCGACCCACGTAGCCCGCCGTGGTGGAGGTAGAGCCACTCCGGGGAGTTCTGCAGTGCCAGGCGTTTCCGGCCGCCGAACAGGCTGCCAGTCGTGCTGTCCTGCACCGGCTGGTAGTAGCCACCCAGGCTCACGGCCGAGCCGAACGTGCCCGGGTCGGAGGTGACAAGCTTGGCCGCGCAGAACCCGCCGGTGCTCCATCCGATGGCGGTCCAGGCCTTTCCCGGCGCAGCGACCCGGAAGTGTTGCTCAGTGAAGGTGGGGACGTCGCTGGCCAGCCAGGTCTCGGCCCGCGGTCCCCCCGGCACGTTGGTGCACTCGGTGTCGCGAGGTGGGCTGATCATCAGGGTCGGGAAGACCCCGATGAATGGCTGGACATGTCGCGTGTCGATCTCCTGCATCGCCGTACGGGCGAACTGGAACCTGGCAAAAGCTGTCTGCGGTGTGCTCGGCTGTCCGGTCAGGAACATCACGACGGGGAAACGGTGCTCGCGGTAGGCAAGAAGGTCGTACTGGGGCGGCAACCAGACCAGGACCTGGTGCTGGCTGCCTGTGTCATGCGAGGGCACCGTCATCACCTTGAGCGTCCCCTGGCCCTGCGACACCAGTCCCCCGGCCTGGATCGGGGACTTCTGCGACACGTGGCCGGTGAGGTCTGACCAGCTGGTGTAAAAGAGGTACTCGTCGTTGACCTTCAACCCCAAGGCCGCCATCGCGAAGAGCTGTCCACACAGGACGAGGAGCACCGCAGGGACCACACGGCGCACCACCAACCGGCGGGCAGACCCAGTGTGGCCTCGGGTGGCGAGCCATGCGACCGCGACCAAGGACAGCACCGCGAAGAGGACAACCAGAACGAAGAGGGACCTGCTCGTGAGGGTCAGCATGTGCTGCAACTCCGTCTGGTTTCAGTCAAAGGGGTTCGTTGAGTGGTGGGCGGGAGCATCAGGTCGCCCGGGGGCAGGCCTGGGAACGTGAGCGTGGATCGTCTTGTTCAGGGACCCTCTTGGCCCCTCGGAGACCGGCACTGTTTGCACCTGTCAGGTGCTAGCGCCGACGGCCACCTCCTTGAGGTGGAGTCCGAGATCGTCTGGCCCAGCGGTGCGCGCCGCGGTGTGGGGGGAGCACGCGACGCGCACCGGTCTAGAGGGTCGAGCCGACCCGGCTGGGTGAAGGAACACAGCATTCGACATCAGCCAGACGGAGGCGACCGATTGTGCTGCTGTTCGTAGCCTGTACTCGATATCCATGGCGCGGGGAGTTTCATGAGGCCACCTCACGTACTCCGTGCTCGTGGGCCACCTGTGACAGCGTGCGTTGGCGGATGTTGAGTCGCACGTGGTCGGCGGGAAGAAGGCCATGTGTGCGGGCCGCGAGGTGCGTCAGGGTGAGGTCACGCGGGTTGAGGACGAATCCATTCACCCGCCTGCGCGTGGCTCCCTGCACCTTGGCGTTGATGTGGATGGTCCTCATGACGTACCTCCGGGTATGCGCCGCCCGTCGTTGGGCTCTTGTGGTGAACATAGATCTGGACATCTGCCAGCCACCTGATTGCCGTCACCTCCTGGACCGGCCGAGCCGGCCCTGGCGCTGGACCTGGTCCCGATGACGCGGCATACCGAGCCCCCAGTCGGTATCCGACTCCGCGCAAGGTCTCGATCGAACGCAACCCGAACGGCACGTCGATCTTCAGCCGGAGGTAGCGGATGCAGACCTCGACGACGTTGAGGTCGCCCGCGAAGGCCACGTCCCACACATGGTTGGCGATCTGATCCTTGCTCAACGCCTGGCCAGCGTTTGAGCATCAGGTACTCCTGCAGCGCGAACTCCTTGGGCGCCAAGACGATATCTGTCCCCGCCCGCGACACAGCATGCCGCGTGGAGTCGAGCAGCAGGTCGCCCACCTCCGGCACCACGGGTCGTTCCGCGAGGGCCCTGCGGGTCAGTGACCGCAGCCGCGCCAGCAGCACCACGAAGCTGAACGGCTTGGTGATGTAGTCGTCTGCGCCCAGGTCGGACGCGCGTCGGCTTGGTCGTACTCACCATCTTTGCGGGCAACATGATGACCGGTGTCCAGACCCTCGCAGCCCAGAGCTCCTGTAGGACGCGATAACGGTGCATCCCGGGCATGACGATGTCGAGCAGGATGGCGTCGTAGTCGAACCGGCGCGCTGCGTCGAGTCCCTCGTTGCCGTTGCGGACCACGTCGACTGCGTATCCATGCTGCACTGGGCCGCGCCGCATGGGTACGAGCCGTGGGAGCCTTGGCACTAGTCGGTCTTGCGGCTGGCGCCGTGGGAGGCGGCGTAGTCGCCGCGTATCGGCCAAGCGCAGGCTCGGTCTCAGCCTCCCCCGACACCACTCCGGTCAGCTCAGTGCCGTCCGATGGCGGCACGGGGGCCTCGTACGTCGAGAACGTGGCCACAACCGTCACCCCAGGCACAGCGACTCGGCCCAAGGGTCCTTGAGAGGTGATCTCCCCGCACAGAGACAGGACGTTCCTGCGGGCGGTCCGAACGCACGCGACGCAGCCTGCGAACGCGTCCGGCACGAGCTGACCATTCTCGGCACATTGCGCACGGTTCGGGTCGACACCATCGTCGAGACCGTCGTGATGCCGCTGATGGAGCTGATGGAGCTGCACAGCCAACTGTGAAGAATCCGCCGGACAAGTTCGTCAGGCGAGGAACTGGGTGTTGTGCTTGCCATCCAGGATCGGGTCGACATGTCGCCGGGAGAGCTCCTCGTGCCCGGGGTGGGTCAAGTAGGTGTGGAGAGCAGCCTCGGTCTCGAAGGATGCCGCAAGGCGAAGTCGTCGGTTCCTTCGCGCAGCCGTAGGTCCGCGCCACAGGAGTAGCTGCGGACGCCTTCGAGATCAGCGGCGAAGGCTCGCAGCGCTTCAGCGAGCGCCTGCACCTGCGCCTCGGAGGTGCCTTCCCGGAACGTAAAGGTGGCGATCGAGTGATACATCTCTGCCCCTACCTGCCCACGAGGCCTAGTGCGGAATCGACGATCGAGCCGGTGTCGATGCCGTGGATCCGGTAGGCGTCATCAAGATCGGAGGACTGACCGAACTCCGTTACGCCCAGACAGCGAATGTGGTCACCGGCATGTGCCGTGGTGGTGGCGCTGGTCGGCTACGCGCTCCTGCCACAGTAGGTGCTGTTCACCGGTCGGCTCGTCATCCCGGTCCTCGAGGTCGTGCTCCTGCTTGCATTGCTGGTCACGAATCCTCGCCGAATGCCCCGGCAGACACGGTTCTCGCGCTGGGCCTCGATAGGTGTCGCTGCAGTGGTCATCGGGACCAACCTCGTCTCGCTCGCGCTGCTCGTCTCGGAGCTCTCGAGCAAGAGTCCCAGCGGGGGCAACCTTCTTCTCGCCGCGATGCAGATCTGGGTCACGAACGTGATCGGTTTCGCGCTGCTGTATTGGGAGCTCGACCGCGGCGGCCCGGTCGCACGACGGCGGGTTAGACGCGACGAGATGGCAGATGCGGACTGGCGTTTCTCCCAAGACGAGAACGACGACACCGTTCACGAGGTGAGCCGCACCTCGAGCAAGGCATCGGGGTGGGTCCCCATCTTCGTGGACTACCTCTACCTGTCCGTCACGAACTCGAGCGCGTTCAGTCCCACCGACACGATGCCGCTGACGAGCAGAGCGAAGGTCCTGATGGCGGCCCAGGCCACCGCGGCCCTGGTGACCTCGCTGCTCGTGGTCGCCCGCGCTGTGGGATCGCTTGGCGGTTAGGCATCAGCCCAGGACTGCTCGGTGCGCGCCGCGAGGTCCTCTACGACGGCCCTGAGCGACCCGCTCTCCTCGAACGTACGGCGCTGCCTGGTGGCCCCGTTTCCGCGTGCGGAGAGTCGGTCGAAGGCGTCCCGTACGAACCCGAGGTCGCCCGCTTCCTCGAGGGCAGGACGGACATGGTTCACCGTGGCATCGAAGACCGCTCGTGGCGACGTCAACGACAGGTCGACCGGGTGCACCAGGTCAGCCGAGAGTCCGTACCTCGCGGCGCGCCACCCCGCGACGCGGAGGAGGTCGCCCCGCCAGGTGGGCGACGTGGCATCCTCCGCCACGGTGGTGACCAGGGCACGCGCCAGGACCGCCACCAGAACAGCATCCTCAACGTCAGTGCAGACATCGGCGACCCGGATCTCGACGGTAGGGAAGTCCTTGGCCAGCCGGACGTCGTAGTAGAGCATCGCCTCGTCGATTCCCCCACCCCAGTCGACCAGCTGGCTCGACACCGCCTGGTAGGTCTCCGGGTTGCCGAACGGCTGTGCCGTACCGGCCGTCGGCCACCGGTTCCACACCTGGGATCGCCAGCTTGCGTGGTCGGTGTCGTGCCCCTGCCAGTAGGGGGAGTTCGCGCTCAGCGCGATGAGTAGTGGCAGCCAGGGCCGAATCCCGTCGACCACGTGCACCGCTTCCTCATCAGAGGCCACGTCCACATGCACGTGCATGGCGCTGACCAGAGCATGGCGTGCCAGCTCGCCGTACTTCGATGCGATCTCGAGGTAGCGCGCAGTGGGCGTGATCCGCTCGTGCTCCTCGGCCAGAACCGGGGCGGCCATCGCAACCGCGCGTGCTCCAGCCGCGGCCGCGGCTTGCCCGACCGCGCGGCGTCCTGCCTTCAATGAATGCAGCAGCTGGTCGCGCTGCGCGCACGGTGGCGTCGAGGTCTCGATCTGCTGGAGGTAGAACTCCTCCCCCACCTCCGCGGCGGCGTCGTTCGCCGACACGGCCGCCTGGGAGCGGGCCGTCAGGGCTCCCGTGTCCGGGTCGACCAACATCAATTCTTCCTCAACACCGATCTCGCGCAGCGCCATACCCCCGTGTGCCCGGCGAGGCGGATTCACAATCCCACGCTGGGTACCCGACATCCCCTTGTCCTTGTTTCTCGTACTGCTTCTCGTTGTTGACATTCGCGGACTTGCTCGGCACGGAGGCCTTCCTTTCGTCACGTTGCCTCGAAGCCATGATTTGTCGAGTCACTGTTCACGTCGACGTCGAGGAACGAAGCGGTGAGATTCGCCTGGCCGACGGCGCTGCCGATGTCGAACCGCCGGAGTGGATCTTGGTACCACTCGCGCAGAACGCGACGGCCGCTTGAAGCCAGGCGATGCTGCGACTGAGCGTGCCGCGGTCTTGCGTACTGGCGCGAACGATAGGGCGAGGGGACTCATGGAGCCGCTGACCGGCCAGCAGGGATTCCCGGGACTTGACGTCGTGGGTCTGGGGATGGAGCTGGCGGAGGCCGTGCTCGACTTATGGAAGTTCAGCGCGTGGCAACCTGCTCACCAACGATACGAAGGGGACCTGGCTGAGTTCCTGGTGGCGACAAGCAATTGGCTCGCTCGAGTCAGGATGTCAGCCTGGACTGGCCAGAAGTGGGTGCCTCCGACGGCTCGGGATGATGCTCCACCGGCTTCGTCGGATGGCCTGCAGCGGCCCGTACGAGCATTGCGTAGGCGCTGGTTTCCGAGACGCCGTACTCGGCCATGATCGCGGCGATCGCTTCTCGGCGCGATCTGCGATCCGATGACGTGTGGAACATTCGAGTTCCTCCTATCTCCCGATCGGGTTCTGAAAGCGGCAACCGAGTCAAGCGAGCTGGACGCGGGTTTCCGAGTCGTTGGACGACTTCACGTCACTTGGAACCGCCTCCCCTCTCCCCCCTGTGGAGGGGGAGGCGCTGCTTCATTCCAGCGTCGCCCCGTTGCAATAGCCGCCTGTGTCAACCGAGATCGAGTGCGTGCGGCGGTTCGGAGTCCTCACAGTCCCTGGCGTCCTTGTGCCGCTCGCACGCCGTCGATGGCGACGGGGCGTGGGCGAGCCCGTGCAGGGAGGGTCAACCAGGCCAGTTGCGGAGCAGTGCGGCACGACTGTGCGGCACTGAGTCATCCCCAGCAGCGAATCGATCAGCGCTCAGCGCAGCGCCGACTTCAGAGTTGTCAAGGACCCCCAGGGAGGGCGCCAAGCAACCCGATCCACTGACCGAGGCTGGTCCTTGTCCCGGAGCGCTGGGAGCGCTGGGAGCGCTGGGAGCGCTGGGAGCGCTGGGAGCGCTGGGAGCCCTCGGCGCCTGCGCGGGGCCGTGGCGAACAGCCCTAGGGCCCTCGATCATGTCGCCGCGACCAGCTCCGGCATCAGCGGCTGCGGCGGCGGCTGCCCAACTAGTGACGGACTCCGCCCCTGCCACGCTCCCACAGACGGCCGGCGAGGCCACCTGAGGCGCGACAGCAGCGACGGCAATAGGGCTTCCAGGTGCGGCCAATGGCACAACAACCGGCTCGACAACCTCGACCACCGGCTCAACAACCGGCTCAACAACCGGCTCAACAACCGGCTCTGTGACCGGCTCTGTGACCGGCTCGACAACCTCGACCACTGGCTCAACAACCGGCTCGGTGACCGGCTCGACCACCGGCTCGGTTACCGGCTCGGTGACCGGCTCGGTGACCGGCTCGACCACCGGCTCGGTGACCGGCTCGACAACCTCGACCACCGGCTCAACAACCGGCTCAACAACCGGCTCAACAACCGGCTCTGTGACCGGCTCTGTGACCGGC
>JBKJON010000170.1:0-15489 GCA_046595715.1 Marmoricola sp. | reverse complement strand
ACGCGGCCGTCGGCTTCTACGGAGGTGTCCTCGACTACTCGGCGGACGAGGTCTCGCTCATGGTCGACGTCAACGTCAAGGGGACCGTCTGGCTCGCCCGGGCGGCCGTGCGGCAGTTCAGGATCCAGGGTGACGGCGGCGACATCGTCATCATCGGCTCCGTCGCCGGACTGCTCATCGGGGGCGGCAAGGAGGCCGTCTACGCCGCCACCAAGGCAGCGCAGATCAACCTCGGCTACGCCCTCGACCGCGAGCTGCGGGCCGAGGGCATCCGCACGACGACTATCGCCCCCGCGGGGGTCAACACCCCCTTCGCCGCCGCCGACGGGCGGTTCGGCGACCGGGACCCATCCGAGGGCCACTTCATGCAACCCTCGGACATCGCGCGGGCCGTCGGCTACACGCTCGGCCAACCGCGGCGCATGCGGACGGAGCTGTGGACGATGTGGAGCATGGCCGAAAACCATTGAGCCGCAGACGATCCCCCCTCACCCACAAACCGGAGGACACATGACCTCGCTGCCAGCCCCGTCGTCTTCAGCGCTCGCGCCGGCGACGCTGTCCGCCAGCACGTATGCCGCCCTGCCCGCGCAGGTGGGGCGGCCGGCATACGACAGGGCACAGGTCACCGCCGGCATCGTGCACTTCGGGGTGGGCGGCTTCCACCGCGCCCACGAGGCGATGTATGTCGATGCCTTGCTCAACGAGGGCCTGGCCAGCGGCTGGGGGATCACCGGCGTCGGACTGCTGCCCCCCGACCGATCGATGCTCGAGGTGATGGAGGCGCAGGACTGCCTCTACACGCTGGTGGTCAAGCAGCTGGACGGGTCCACCGACGCCCGGGTGATCGGCTCGATCATCGACTACCTGTTCGCGCCCGACGACCCCGAGGCCGTGCTCGACCTGATGACCGACCCGGCCACACGCATCGTCTCGCTGACGATCACCGAGGGCGGCTACCACGTCAACCAGTCCAACGGCTCCTTCGACGACAGCGACGCCGACATCCGCGCGGACATCGCGGCCAAGGGGACGCCGAGGACTGCCTTCGGCTACATCACCGAGGCGCTGGCCCGTCGCCGGGCGTCCGGGGCCGAGCCGTTCACGGTGATGTCGTGCGACAACATCCAGGGCAACGGCACCGTCGCCCGCGAGATGATCACCGCTTTCGCCACCCTGCGTGACGAGGAGCTCGGAGGCTGGATCGCGGAGCACGTCGCCTTCCCCAACTCCATGGTGGACCGCATCACCCCGGTGACCACCGACTCCGACCGCGAGCTGCTGGCCAAGGAGTACGCCGTGGAGGACGGCTGGCCCGTGGTCTGTGAGCCGTTCGCCCAGTGGGCGCTCGAGGACAGCTTCCCGATGGGCCGGCCGGAGTTCGAGCGGGTCGGCGTGCAGGTCGTCGAGGACGTCGAGCCCTACGAGCTGATGAAGCTGCGGCTGCTGAACGCCGGCCACCAGGCGCTGTGCTACCTCGGCTACCTCAGCGGCTACCGCTATGCGCACGAGGTAGCCGCCGACCCGCTGTTCCGCGACTTCGTGCTGGGCTACATGGACCTGGAGGCCACCCCCACCCTGGAGCCGGTGCCGGGCGTGGACCTCGACGACTACAAGCACCAGCTCATCGACCGGTTCGCCAACCCGGAGATCAAGGACACGCTCGCGCGACTCTGCGCCGAGAGCTCGGACCGGATCCCCAAGTGGCTGGTGCCGGTGATCAAGCACCAGCTGGCGCACGGCGGCGAGGTGCGCCGCTCGGCGCTGATCGTCGCCGCCTGGGCCCGCTACGCCGAAGGGGTCGATGAGCAGGGCGAGGCGATCAAGGTCGTCGACCGGCGCAAGGACCAGCTGATGGAGCGAGCTGCCCGGCAAGGTGACGAGCCGCTGGCGTTCCTGGAGGACCGCGACCTGTTCGCCGACCTGCAGGACCAGGCGGCGTTCACCGAGCAGTACCTCGCCGCGCTGTCCTCCCTGCACGACGTCGGCGCCCGCGCGACGCTCGAGGCGTGGCAGCAGGGATGAGGTTCAGCCGCCGAAGTAGACCTTGGTCGCCTGCTTCTGCTCCTCGGTGATCCGCCGGGACTGCGCGACGCTCAGGCGGTACGCCGGGGGCAGGTCGGCCGAGCAGGCCTGCCCGCGGCAGTCGCTGTAGGTCCGGTAGAGGCCCTTGAGGTCGGCGAGCACCCGGGCGTACTTCGGCGCCCGGGAGAGGTTGGTCAGCTCGAGCGGGTCCTTGGCGAGGTCGTAGAGCTCGATCTCGCCCGTCGAGTAGCGGGTCAGCTTCCAGCGCCCTAGTCGCAGGCCGCGGGTGTTCAGCGGCACGGGCCCGAGCCGGTGGCGCGCGGCGTACAACCCCTCGGGCATCATCCCCTCGGTCACGACCGGACGGTCCCAGCCGACGTCGCCGCGCTCGATGAGGCCGGTCAGGTCCACGCCGTCGGCCCCCGGCATCCGGACTCCTGCGTACGCCGCCAGCGTCGGCGCCAGGTCGACGGTCGAGACCGGGTCGAAGCGCCGTCCGTGCGGCACACCCGGTCCGGCGATGACGAGGGGCACCCGCAGCGAGGGCTCGTGCAGGTTGATCTTTCCCTGCCTCTTGCGGTGCTCGCCGAGGTAGTAGCCGTTGTCGGAGGTGAACATGATCACCGTGTTGGCCAGCTGCCCGCTCCGGCTCAGCTCGGAGATGGTCCGGCCGACCTGCTGGTCGAGCACGAACAGCGACTCCGCGCGCTGGCGGGTCACCTCGGTCTCCGCGTCGCGCTCGGCGGAGCTCAGCTCCGGGAGCATGCGCAGGTAGCGCGGTTTGTCGGACATGTCGGCCTCGGCCGAGCCCGTCGGTGGGGTGCCCGCCCCGTGGGTGATCCGGGAGTCGAACCGGCCCTTGACCCAGTCCGGCCGCGCCGGCGTCACCCACCTGGTGTCGTGGCCGTCCGCTCGGGGGGTCACGCCAGGATCGTCGGCCTCCACCGGGTCGCCGTGGTGCGGGGCGACCGGGGTCCACCACACGAACCAGGGGTCAGGCCGGGCGGCGAACCGGCTGAGCACACCGCGTGCCTGCTCACCGAGGACGTCGGTGGAGTAACGACCTGGCGAGCCGACGATCCGGCCGTTGATGTTCTGCACCAGCGAGAAGTAGTCGTAGGTGCCACCGCGGAACGGGTCTCCGAGGTGCCACAGGTGGTCGGATCCGGCCATCCACTGGTTCCAGCCCGGCGGAACGTAGTTCAGCGACGGCTCCTGGGTCCCGCGGAGGGGCTGCTCGCCGTAGCCGTTGAGGTACTTGCCGACCAGGGCCGTGCGGTAGCCCGCCTTCTGCAGCACCGTCGCGATCGTGCGCTTGTCACGGAACGAGGCGAACCCGAAGGGGTCGACGTGGCTGTAGACGTGATGGTTGTGGGCGTACTCGCCGGTGAGGAAGCTTGCCCTCGAGGGACAGCAAAGCGGGTAGGGAGCGAAGGAGTTCTCGAAGCTCAGACCCCGTCGCTGGATGAGGTGCCGCACGTTGGGCATCCATCGCAGGTCGTCCCAGCGCATGTCGTCGGCCTCGATGACGAGCACGTTGGGGTGCTTCTGGGGAGGCTCACTGGCCTCGGGCGCAGCAGGCTCGATCAACACCCGGCCGGGCTTCGGCCCCTCGGACGGTTCGATCCCACTCGGGCGCGGCCCGCCTGTCCCACACCCGACCAGGGCCACCATGGCGACCGCCGCCAGCAGCCCCCGCCCGACGCGTCCCCCGACCATCGTGTGAGTGAAACACAGACAGCGAGTTCACCACGGACACCAACCCGCCCGATGGCGAGATCTTGAGGGGTCAGCGAGCACGAGCAGGACGTCGCGTACGGCGGTGCCGGGGTGAGGTCGGCGACGGGGTCCGCGCAGGGCTGGGACCGCCCGGGGTCATCGGCGCGGTACTTCGGCCAGGAGAGTGACGTGCTCGACCAGGGCAGGGCGCTGGCCTGCGGTTTCGCGTTGAGGAGCTTCCGCCAACACGCCCGACGGATGCTCCTGCGTGAGCTGAGCAACAGATCTCTAGAGTTGACCCGGCTGCTCGAGGAGATCGCCGAGCGGGTCGAGCCCAGAGGGCCCGGGCGACCACGGACACACGGAGGCACTGACATGCACGACCTGCTGGTCACCGGTGGATTGCTCGTTACCCCGCAGAGCCGGGCTCGGATCAACCTGGCGACCCGGGAGGGGCGGATCAGCTACCTCGGCCCGGAAGAGCCGGAGGCCCGGGAACGGGTCGACGCGGCCGGACTGTTGGTGCTGCCCGGCGGCGTGGACACCCACGTGCACCTGATGGATCCGGGGTCGACCGAGCGGGAGGACTTCCCTACCGGCACGAAGGCGGCGGCCCTGGCCGGCGTGACCACGATCGTGGAGCACACTCACGCACAACCCGTGCGCACCGTGGACGATCTCACCAGCAAGGTGGACTACCTGACCGGCCGGGCTCACGTGGACTTCGGTCTGGCGGCGCACGCATGGCCAGGCTACGGCGCCCACCTGCCGGGACTGTGGCGGGCCGGAATCGCGTTCGTCAAGGTGTTCACCTGCACCACCCACGGAGTCCCGGGGCACACTCCTGACCTGCTGCAGCAGCACCTGCGGACGGCTGCGGACCACGGCATCCCGAGCCTGATCCACTGTGAGGACGAGACGCTCACCGCGGCCGCCGAGGAGGAGCTGCGGGGTGCCGGACGCACCGATGGCGCGCTCATCACCGAGTGGCGTAGCCGGGAGGCCGAGCTGGTAGCAGTCAACACCGCGGCGCTGTTGGTGCGATTGACCGGTGCGCGGGCCACGCTGGCGCACCTGAGCCACCCCGCGGCGGTCGAGTTGGCCCAGCGGGAACGCGCCCTGGGGGCTGACCTGACGATGGAGGCCTGCCCTCAGTACTTCCTGCTCCGGGAGGACGAGCTCGACGCCCACGGGGCACTGCGCAAGTTCACCCCGCCGGCGCGGGCCCGGCACCAGGCTGACGAGGATGACATGTGGGCGCTACTGCGGCATGGCGGGCTGTCGTTGGTGTCCTCGGACCACGCGCCCTCGACGATGGAGCAGAAGTGCAGCCACGACCTGTGGCAGGCGCCGTTCGGGCTACCCGGCCTGGACACCACCATGAGCGTGCTCATCGACGCCGCCTGCAGCGGAAAGCTGGCCTGGGAGGACGTCGCCCGACTGTATGCCGAGGCACCGGCTCGCCGTTACGGCCTGTGGCGGCGAAAGGGCGCGCTGAGGCTCGGTTTCGACGCCGACCTGATCTTGGTCGACCCGACCCGCGAGCGGACGCTTCGCCGGGAGGCGGTCACCTCCAAGGCGGGGTGGTCACCGTACGAAGGACGGACCTTCCAGGGTCAGGTGGTGCGCACCGTGCTGCGCGGCCGGACGGTCGCCCTCGAAGGAGAGCTGGTCACCACGTCCCAGGGCCAGTGGCTGCCAGGTGGGGGCCACCCGGAGGTGGACAGGTGAACGGGCCGAAGGTGGCAGTCGGGAGCCTGGGCGGCACCATCACCATGACGCCAGGCGACGGCGGCGCGGTCCTCCCGCAGCTCGGGGCCGAACAGCTGCTGGCGGTGGTGCCGGGGCTGGACGCCGAGATCGAGTTGGTGGGCGAGACCCTGGCAAGACTCCCGGGTGCGAGCCTGACGCCGGTTGAGATCCTGAGCGCCTTGGACTGGGCCCACGCGCAGGTCGTGTCCGGGTGCGCCGGCGTGGTGCTGGTGCAGGGCACCGACACCCTGCCCGAGACGGCCTACCTGGCCGACCTGTACTGGCCCCATCCGGAACCGCTCGTCTTCACCGGTTCGATGCGGCCGCCGTCGGCACTCTCTGCCGACGGCCCAGCCAACCTAGCCGCCGCCTGCCGGGTCGCCGGCTCCCCGGACGCGCGGGAGTTGGGGGTCACCGTCGTGCTGGACCAGCAGATCCACCTCGCTGCCCGGGTGGCCAAGTCGCACTCGTGGCAGCTGGGGGCGTTCACGTCCGGCCCGTTCGGCATCGCGGGAACGGTGCAAGAGGACGTGGTGGAGGTAGTGGCTCCTCGGAGAGCGGCGCGCCCCCCGGTGCCGCGACCGGTCTCCGACCCCGAGGTTGCGATGTGGACCACCTACCTCGGTGACACCGGCCTGTCTGTTTCGCAGTTGGCCGACCATTCGGTGGCGGGTGTCGTGGTGGACGGCTACGGGGTGGGTCACGTGTCGGAACGGCTGGCGGACGTGCTCGGTCGGGTCGCCGAGTCGGTCCCGGTGGTCGTCTCCTCCTCGACCGCGCACGGCGGCACCTTCA
This sequence comes from Marmoricola sp., assembly GCA_046595715.1. Taxonomy (GTDB): domain Bacteria; phylum Actinomycetota; class Actinomycetes; order Propionibacteriales; family Nocardioidaceae; genus Marmoricola. Next base: position 9,198 of record JBKJON010000170.1, on the reverse strand, counting down.
AGCGCACCTACGGCTTCCCCGGCTCCGAGACCGACCTGCTGGAGCGCGGCGTGCTGCTGGCCGGCGCCTTGTCCGCCCGAAAGGCCCGGCTGCTGCTGTGGGCATGGCTAGCGGCCGGGGCCGACCCGGAGGCGGTGCGCGCCGCGTTCCCGTAGGCCGAGGGCAACCAGCCCCGGCTGCTGTCATCCACGTCGGCGAGGGGACGCGCTCTTTGTGTGCGGAAACGCACTCAACGAGACGCGCTCGGCGCCACGAGATGCTTGGACCTCGCCGACTCGGTCAGAGGTCGGGCACGTTGCCAGCCCCGACCGGGCATGGAGATCGCGGGCTCTCTGCACACAATGGGAGGGATCTTCGCAGTTCCCAGGGAGGCGTTGGATGAACCGCTCACAGCACCCGTCGCAGCAAAGTTCGACCTCATGACCCCGAGCACGATGCGCGCCTCGATCCTGCGTGGGACCGGCGACCTCACGGTCGAGGAGCGACCGATACCCACCCCCGCACCCCACGAGGTGTTGGTGCGCATCGCCTCGGTCGGCGTGTGCGGATCCGACGTGCACTACTACGAGCACGGGCGCATCGGGAGCTTCGTGGTGACCGAACCCCTGGTCCTGGGACATGAGGCGTCAGGGGTCGTCGAGTCGGTCGGGGAGGCGGTGACACGTCTGGCTGTCGGTGACCGTGTCTCCCTGGAGCCCGGCGTACCCGACCTCTCGTGTCCCCAGTGCCTGGTCGGCCGCTACAACTTGTGCGAGGACATGAGGTTCCACGCGACGCCGCCCTACGACGGCTCGTTCGCGGAGTACGTCGCCCACCACGAGCTGTTCGCCCACAAGATCCCCGACCGGATCGGCGACGACGCAGCCGCCCTGCTCGAGCCGGTCTCCGTCGCGCTCTGGGCGTGCCAGAAGGGTGGAGTGACCGCCGGGTCGCGGGTCCTGGTGACCGGCGTAGGGCCGGTGGGTCTGCTGGTCGTGCAGGTCGCCCGAGCGCTGGGGGCCGCCGAGATCGTCGCGAGCGACGTCAACGAGGAACGCCTCGAGCTGGCCTCGACCATGGGCGCCACCCACGTGGTGGACCCGTCCAACACAACTTCGCCACGAACCAGCCGGCCGGACATTCTCATCGACTGCTCAGGCAACCCGGGGGCCATCCGCGCCGCGATCGACCTCGTGGCCCCGGCCGGACGAGTGGTCCTCGTCGGCATGGGCGGCGCGGAGTACCCACTGCCCGTGAGCACCGTGCAGGAACGCGAGCTCACCGTCACCGGGACCTTCCGCTACGCCCACACCTGGCCCACAGCCATCGGCCTCGCCGAGTCAGGAGTCCTCGACCTAGACCGGCTCGTCACCAGCCACCACGGCATCGAGCAGGTGGCCGACGCCCTCTCCGCCGCGCGCCGTGATCCCACCTCCATCAAGCCGGTCGTGCACCCAGGGCTGAGCACCGCGTGACGATCCACCTCATTCAGTGGCGGCAGGGCGGTCGGTCGTGAACGGCACCCCAGGACCGAAGTCGAGCTGACCCACTGCGCGCATCGCCTCGGTGAACTGCTCGTAGCGCAGGCCGGCCTCGGCACGACGGGTCTCGTCCGGCTCCTGAACGCGTGCAACCCTCACGGTGGAGCTGACAGCCTCCACCAGACCGTCGTAGACGCCGACTCCCACACCCGCCAGCAGTGCGGCGCCCAGTGCACTGACCTCTTGGGCCTCCGTGACCTCCACCGCCAGTCCCAGGCTGTCGCACAGCATCTGCGTCCAACCGTGGCTACGGGCTCCACCGCCGCCAACCCGAACCGGGTCAGGCAACGGCAAGCGTGACCCCAGAGCCTCGACATGCCAACGGTGGCTGAATACAACCCCCTCCATGACCGCGTACAACAACGACGCTCTGCCGTGTTCGCTGCGCATCCCGAGCCAGCTGCCGCCGATGGGATGACCGGTCGGTCCCCCGTGCACGAAAGGCAGGAAGAACGGCTGACCCTCCGGGCCGACACTCAGCCCTTCGGCCACCGCAGCAGCGGCGGCCGGGGCGCCCCCTCGATCATGCGGCCCGATCCGGGCCCCCGCCCAGTCCAGACAACCCGCACCAGCCGGACTCGTGGACATGTGCAGCCACCGACCCCCACCCAGGAACGGGCGCGTCTGCCATCGAGGGTCCAGGACCGGGACATCACCCAGCACCTGGTTGATCGCGTAGGTCCCGAGCAGAATGCTCACCGCCCCCGACGTGATGGCGCCCATCCCCAAGGCACCCGTGTCCACATCATGGGCTCCCGCCACCACAGGTGTCCCTGCCCGCAGGCCCGTTTCTCGCGACGCCTCAGGCGTGATGTGTCCCGCGATGGCCCGACTGTCCAGGATGGGTGGGAGCTTCGAGGCGACATCGTCCAGCTCGCCCAGGGCAAGGGCCTCGTGGCTCCACCCGGATGACCTCATGTCCACGAACGCCGCCGCGGCCATGGTGAGGTCAGTGGCCGGGGATCCGGTCAACCTGAGTCGCAGCCAGTCCGTGCTGGAAAGAAGCCAACGACTCCGTTCCAGTGCCTCAGGTTCGTGCTCTCCCAGCCAGCGCATGAGCGCGCCGGGCGAAGCAGCCATCGGCAGCTGCCCGGTGAGTTCGAGCAACCGGTTACCTCGAGCGCCAGACCCCAGCTCTGCCGCCTGACTTCGCGCGCGAGCATCCGTGGCCAAGATGGCAGGCCGTACCGCTGTTCCATCCTGGTCGACGAGGTACAGGCCGTCGCTGTGCCCACTGACACCGACCCCGGCAACCGTCACGCCCGACCCCGCCGAAGCCAACGCCATACGCACCGTGGATGCCGTCCTGACCCACGCACCCTCGAGTTCGCGCTCTGCCCAGAACGGATGTGGGTGCTCCGCTGCAGTGGAGTCGATCGCCACGCCCAGCACACGGCCCGCCACATCGAACACGACCACCTTCGTGCCCGTCTGGCCGATGTCTATGCCCAGCAGAGCGTCCGTCATCACCACAACCTTTGTCAGTCACCGAAGGTGATCGCGAACGCGTCGAGCGCTGGCTTCCAGCGCGTGGTCCATTGTGCTGACCGGTGCCATCGGGGTCCAGGGACCGGGTCACCAGACAGAGACACTTCAACGCAGCATGCTCGGTGACATTCTTCGTGATGGGATGCAGATCACTTCTCATGCTCACCGCCGAGCGACGGGGCAGCCCACGGCTCGACAATCAAACACGGGGCGACAAGTGGGGTGGTCCAGGCTACTGAGAGTGCAGTCGCGGCTGCTGGAGGATTGCCGACAGGACCGGCGTCATGAGGCTGCTACCGGCGAGACAACAAGCCCTCACCTGCACAGACAGAGCCGGTGACAGCAGTCGAACCCCACGACATCCTGATGGAATTCAGCACCTGAGTGACGAAGACCCCGTCCGGGCGTTTCCCGGGCGGGGTCAGTCGTTCCAGGCGCCGCTTTGCTGTCCCTTTGCTGACAGATGTCTGCGATCGCTGCGTGGAGGTGGCTGGTACCGCGTGGGCCCGAGAGATGATCGCTGGAGATTCGGTTGGCTTCAAGGTAAGGGGGCGGAGAGACCTCGGAGTAGGGGCTGGCTCCCTCTCGCGGTCCATGGATGAATCCGGCGACTGCTGCTCGTTCGCGGGCCGGAGGGTCACTCGGCGCCGGCTCTGGCTCGGGCTCGGGCTCTCCGAAACTTGTTCGGCGCCTGCAAAGGCAGCCGTGCAGGCGCCCAAGAACAAGCCCGGTTCCGGGCCGGGCCGTCAACGCTTGTTGGACGCTCGCCGCAGCTCGTAGCCGGTGGCCTTGGCCAGCGTCTCGTTGGCCCGCTCGCGCCACCCACGGGCCGGCCGGTCAAGGGGTGGTGGGCTAGCGGTTCCCGGGAGAGGAGCGAGCGGCTCCCATCCGGCTGCGATGGCCGCTTCGCGGGAGCGGCATCGCATGGTCACGCGCTTGCCGTTCGCGTAGCCGGTGAGACCAGGCATGGGTGGTCGGCCCGCCAGCCTGCTCTTCCAGTCGTACGTGGATTCGATCTCGAAACCGTAGGCGGCCAGCAGCAGCTGCAGCGCGGGCACCGACGGCCGCGCCACCAACACCTGACCCACCGAATAGGCATCCTGGGCGGCACTGCGGATGTCTTCGACATTTCGTTCGCGAAGCACTTTGAGGGTCGGCTGACTCCCGGGCACGACCATCGTGTCGACGATCAGGTGCTTCGGGGCCAGGTCGTGAAGGCGGTACATCAGTTCCGTGTGCCGGTAGGTGTGGTAGAGGTACCCGAGGCACAGCACCACGTCGACCTCGAACTTTTCTCGGGCCAGCACCTCGAAGACATCGCCGCAGACGAAGCGGTAGGTCTCTGGGTCCTGGCCATAGAAGGCGAAGACCTCCTTCGCCTTGTCGATGAGGTTCTCCCTGACCTCCACCCCGGTCACGTGCGCAGCCCCAGTCTTCAGCGCCGCGAACGAATATCGTCCGTCGTGGCTGGCCAGATCGAGCACCCGCGCGCCGTCGAAGATGTCCCGGTTGCTGGCGAACAGCGCCTCGTAGCGCTCGTTCATCCGCTGTGGTTGCGGCGTGAGTTCGCTGACTTCGATAAACCTTGGGTAGTCCTCGGCGAACATGTGTTCCCCTTTGCGGCTTTCAGAAGATCCCTTTCCCGCAATGCAACCCGATAGCGCTCTCGACCACAAGGAAGACCTCGACAACGCTCACAACAGCACTCAAGAATCTGCCGACAGCCCACGGGGCGATCGGCAAGTTCCGGAAGTCTCCTGACGGCCGGGTCCGGCGATGTGACCGCGGTCGTCACACCTGACCCAGAACGTGCCGCGACGAGGTGCGGTCTTTCCCCCGCGAACGGCACCATGTGACTCCGCCCGTCGTCGGCCAGGCAGCTGCCCGCCAGCGTCGAGCGTCAGCGGTCAGGATCCGCGGCCCATACCGCCGCCAGCTGCGTCCTGGAGTGCACGTCGAGCTTGGTGTAGACGTTGCCGAGGTGATACCCGACTGTCTTGACGCTGAGCACGAGATGCTGAGCAACCACACGGTTGGTCAGGCCTTGGCACACGAGTGTGGCGATGGTCCGCTCCTGCGGCGTCAAGGTTTGCTGCTGCAGCTCCTCCGTGCGCCGTCTCGGAGAGACTCCGCACGCGGCGAGCTCCTCGTCGACCCGGCCGACGAACGGCCGCGCACCCAGGGCGCTGAACCGCGTCTTGGCGTCCGAAAGTCGGGTGATGGCCGCACGCTTCTCCCCGCGCCGCCGCAGGAACCTGCCGAAGGCAGCCTGGTTGAGCGCGGCGTCCAGGGCTGACACCGCTACCTCGAGCTCGAGGGCAGCCTGGAACGCAGCTCTTGCAACCTTGTGGTCCCGTCTCGCGGTGGCGAGCTCGCCTCGGACTCGGGCGAGCCCGGCAAGCCGTGAGCGGCAGTTTCGTTCCCGAGCAAGCGTTTCGAACTGTTCGATCTCGAGCTCGGCCTCGTCGAGGCGACCGAGCTCGACGAGCGCGCTGACGTACTGGACGGGCCACTGCATCAACCCCGGCTCGTGTGTCGGCCCGCTGCCCAGACTGTGGAGCAGTTCCGCGCGAACGACGACCTCGGCGGGATCCGACCGGCACCAGGCAACGTGCACGCCTGCGTTCTCGCACACCGCGAAGGTGGCCAGGTCCTCGAGCTGCTCGGCCAGGTCGCGAGCCGCAGCAAGGTGATCGTCTGCGAGCAGCCAGTCACCGCGGCCGGCGCAGACCAGGACGGCCGCGGTGTGCAGGTACCCCTGGACCCACACCTGCTCGGTGTCCTGGGCGAGGGAGAGCGCGTGTTCGGCCGCAGCGAGCGAGGCGTCCCAGGAACCGAGGCGGAATTCGACCTCGGCCAAGGCACCCATCGCAAGCAGACGTTGGGGAGAGACCTCGGCATGGCTCGCGTTGCAGACAGTGGCGAGGTCGCCGCGCGCGCCGACCAGGTCGTCGGTCGCGACCCGGAGCGCCCCGCGCGTGGTGAGCTGGTGGCTGTACCCGCGCACAAGCGTCGGGTCCGACGGGACGGACTCGAGCAGCTTCATGGCCTCCCCAAGCCTGCCCACCAATCCCAGGCCGAAGGCCTGCGCCGCGTTCGTCGAGTCGGCGAGGTCAGGCGAGAGGCCGAGCGCGAGGGCCCGCGCTGCCCACTCGGCTGCCCCCAGCCCGTCGGCGCGCATGTTGTGCAGCTGGGACAAGATCGCTGCCAGGCTCCCCAGGTGGTCAGGGGACAGCTGGTCGCCTCGTGACCACGCTTCCGTGGCAAGAGTCTCAGCCGCTTCTGGCTCACCTGCGAACCACGCGAGCCTGGCCTGCAGGTACACCCGTCTCGCCGTGGCTGGGGTCCCCGAGAGCTCGTCGGCCAGCACCTTGACCGTTGCAAGGTCGCCGTCGATCAGGAACAGGTTGACGGCGTCGAGGAGGCGCTCGTCGGACGTAGTGCCAGCACCGCCAACGCGGCTCGCCTTGAGGGTGAGGTCGGCGGCGGCGTGGGCGTCGCCCCGCGCCAGGTTCGCTGCGGCCGCGTCCGTGAGCCGATCGGCCAGGTCGTCGTCGGGCCCGCTGCAAGCGGCGACCATGTGACGCAGGGCGGCGTCGCCGGTGAGCAGCTGCCCGGCGCGCGCGTGCAGGGTTGCTCGCGCATGAGGCCCGAGGTCGTCGTTGACGGCGGCACGCACGAGTGGGTGCGGAAAGCGGACGGTCCAGCCGTGAGGGGTCTCCGCGTGGATCAAGATGGTCGGCGAACGGCTGAGCTCCTCCAAGGCATGTTGGGGATGCTCGACGCCAGCGACGGCGGCGACGAGGTCGATCGTCGATCCATCGGGCAAGATGGCGGCCGCCCTGGCCAGTCGCTGGGCGGGCTCGGAGTGCGAGTCCAGGGCACCGGTCACCAGGAGGGCGTACGACGGCGGCGCAGGCAGCGGCCCCGCCGCGACAAGTGTCTCGAGCGGGAACTCGTCCAGCAGTGCCCGGAGGTACAACGGGCTCCCGTCTGTGTGACGACGCAACCGGTTGGCAGCGGCTCCAGCCCCAGGCCCAGTCCAGAGACCCTGCGCCTGGACCAGCTCGGCAACATCTGTCTCGCTCAGGCCATGAACGTGCAGCCGGTCCTCATGTGCGTCGGCCAACCGGAGTAGCCCTGGCGGAAGTCGCGACACCTGGTCGTCCCTGGTCACGAAGATCGCCAGCACCGGGTCCGCGGCAAGTCGCCGGAGCGCAAAGGTCAGCGCACCCAGGGATGCCGCATCGGCGAGGTGCGCATCGTCCACGACGAGCACGGTCGCCTGCCGGTCTCCGAGCCGGTCGAGGTCCTGTAGAACGGCAGCCCCCGCGGCGAACGGGTCCTCCCACGAGCACTCCGACGTGCCGAGCAGCTGGTGGAGGATCCCGAACGTCAGGAAGGTCTCGGACTCGTCGCCCGAGGCCCTCAGCGTGCGGACGGCTCGCACCCCGTCCAGGAAGGTGGAGACCAGTGCGCTCTTGCCGATGCCGGGGGGGCCGTCCATGACCACCGTCGACGGGCTCCCGGAAACGGCGGTCGCAAAGCGGCCCTCGAGCCACTCCAACTCCGGGGCACGACCGACGAAGAGTGGCATCGGCACCTCCAGTCCTACCCACCGCTCAGGAGGGAATGGCGTCTGTGACGACCTTACGCCGTACGACGGGTGCCGGCCCCGTGGGAATCAGTGCGACGGCGGCCGCGATCGTCGCCGCGACCACGGTGAGCATGGTCATCGAGATCACGCTCGGGGACAGCCGTCCCCCGCCGTCGAAGAGAGCCGCAACACCGGCGGCGCACGCCAGGCACACATAGACACCCGAGTGCAGGAGCCGACAACGGTCGCGTTGGACATCGAATGCAGGGCATGCGGGCTTGCCGTCGAACTTGCCCGGAGGGCGACCGCCGGTGAAGAAGGTCTTGTAGGTCTCGATCGACAACACCGACAACCCAGCGGCTGCGACCGTCAAGCTCACCCAGTCATGGGAGAACGGAAGCACGAGAATCGTCCAGAGCGTTGCCACCACTGGGCTCCGAAGGAACTTCCAGCCACTGAACCCCTCGACCGGCGCGTCCTTCCAAGCCCCACCCGCCGCGGTGAGCCATCCGCCGGTGCCGCCGACCAGCACCAGCATCCACGGTGGTCCACCGTCCGCAGGTTCAAGCAGCGCCGCGGTGCAACCCATCATCACGAGACCGACGAGGACGACGAGCCCCGTGATGTAGCGAGGCACCCGGCCGTCAACCGGCCGTCCCAGTAGTGCGATTCGCATCGGAATCGCGTACGCGTCCTGGTTGTCCTCGCGCAGGAACGACTTCCATAGCTCGGTGGCCAGGCGCTCGGTCGCATAGAGCACGCCGATGAGGACGATCGGCGCCAGTGTCGTCTCGAGATCGGTGGCAGCGGCCAGCAGCGATGCCGCCCCCACCGCAACGACGATGGTGCGGACGAAGCTTGTCACCTTGAAGCCCTCGAACGGGGAGTCCTTGAACGCTCCCCACGTCGCGGCGTGCGTCCCGGCGAGGAGCGCCAGGAGGACGGCGTACGCGATGCTCATCGCGCTGCCCCTGCCACGCAGGCCCGACACGGGAGGATCGGATCCTCCTCACCGGGCGAGAGCCGCGCGATCTCGCGGAGGCCGACTGCGAGGATGCCCAGGCCGAGCAGCTGCACGAGCAGCCCGCCGGGAGAGTGACCGGGGACCTCCCCGAAGACGAAGGCACCGAACACGATCGCGATCAGCACGCCCACGACGTTCACCACCGGCATCGAGAACGCGAGCGGGGCGATCTGGTACGCGCGCTGGTTGATCGCCGTGCCGAGGATCCCGACGCTCACGAGGGCAACGACGAGCAGAGCCAGCCCGCCAGGCGGGACGTGTCGCCCACTGAGGTCGGCACCGACAAGCTTCAGCATCCCGGCAGAGACCCCGAAGAGAGACCCCGCGGTGGCGCCCAGCAGACCCGCGTGCAGCCGGTCGCGCCCCCGGAACCACCGACGGCCCGCAGCCACCGCGGCCACGGCGACCACCAGTCCGCTGGCCGTGATCGCCATCGCGACGTTCCTCCGAGGGGCCGCCTGCCCTGGAGCGAACGTCACGCTGGACAGGTAGAGCGCCAACCCAGCTGCGGTGATCGCGACCGCCCGCAGCTCCTGCGGCCGCGGCCGTGTCCGCTCCAGAGCCGCCCG
>JBKJON010000102.1:0-4780 GCA_046595715.1 Marmoricola sp. | reverse complement strand
CCGAGGGCCGCGGGCTCACCGACGTGCTCGACGACATCGCGCGCGAGCACGGCCTGCACGCGACCGACCAGCTCTCCGTCCGGATGGAGGACGCCGACGCGATCCCGGCCGTGGTGGACCGGCTCCGCGACAACCCGCCGACCTCACTGGGCGGCCTTGCCGTCGAGGGGGTCGATGACCTCTCGCTGGGTTCGAACGGTCTGCCGCCGACCAACGGGCTGCGCTTCCGGCTGGCCGACGACGCCCGGGTCGTCGTACGCCCCTCCGGGACCGAGCCGAAGATCAAGTGCTACCTCGAGGTGGTCGTCCCCGTCCAGGACGACGAGGACGGCGTGGACGCGGCTCGCATCAGCGCCGTCGGACGTCTCGACGCGATCCGGGGCGACCTGCAGGCAGCGGCCGGTCTCTAGCCCTTGTGCGGGACGTTCGGGCTGCGTCCGCGTAGTCCCGCCCGGGTGACGACGCGCTGGATCGTCAGGTTGCGTTCGTCGGGGCGGGCCACGTAGCGGATGTCGCGCAGCCCCTGCGCCTGGGCCGCGGACTCGAAGACGAAGTGCCCGAAGTTCAGGATCCTGCCCTGGATCGGCTTGTCGACCGAGATGTCGAGGATGCGGCTGAGGGGCATCGTCGCCTCCTTGCGGTTCAACAGGCCGTTCACCCGGAACACGCGCTGGTTGGTGACCACGAACTGGTCGATGTTGCGCTGAAGCGCCTTCACGACCCCCCAGAGGATCAGGCCGACCCCACCGAGGATCGGCAGCCAGCCGACCTCGAGCGAGGAGAGGGGCACCAGTGCCCAGCACAGCAGCCCCGCCCACACGAGCAGGCCCGGCAGCACGTAGACGATCCAGTGCTTGTGCACGATGTCGACGACGTCCTCGTCCTCGTCGCGCAGCAGGCGGTCACTGATCCTGGGATCGGTGAGCCAGGCGAGGATGGGCCTCACCGCACTACTTGCTGAGTGACTTGATGAAGCTGATGAAGGAGTCGAAGATCTTCGTCAGCAGGTCCCAGATGTTGGCGCCGGTGTTCTTGGCACTGTCGGCGAAACCACTCGGGTCCTGCACGAGCCAGAAGCCGAGGAACAGGATGACGAGAAGACCCACGCCCTTCTTCAAGACGCCGTCCATCGGTTGCTCCTTGTGTCCGGGGGAAGGAGTGCACACAGGTGAACGCGCGCACGACATCACAGTTCTACCAAAACCGAGACTCGTAAAGGGGCAGGCGCGCTCCAATGCGTGTCCCGGCACCGGCTTCGGGGCATCATCGGCTCCATGACCCCCGCACCTCTCAAGCGCAGCTTCGCCGTCGATGACGGCGACCTCCCCACCCTCGTCTTCGGCGACCCCACCGTGGCGGGGGCGCACCGCACGGTGCTCGCCGCCCACGGCATCACCGCCTCCGGCATGAGCTGGCCCGCCGTCGCCGGCGCGCTCCCGGACTCGTGGGCCCTCGTGGCCCCCGACCTCCGGGGTCGAGGCGCAGCCAGGGACCTGCCCGGCCCCACCGGGCTGCACCGGCACGCCAAGGACCTGTGCCGGGTCGCCGAGCAGCTCGACCCCGAGGGCGCCGGGATCGTGCTCACCGGCCACTCGATGGGGGCCTACGTCGCGCTCCTGGCGGTCGATGCCCGTCCCGCGCTCTTCCGCCGGTTGGTGATGGTCGACGGCGGCGTACCCCTGCCGTTCCCGGCCGGGACGGATCCTGACGAGCTGCTCGCCGCCACCCTGGGTCCGGCGCTGGAGCGGCTGAGCCGCACCTACGCCGACGTGGACGAGTACGTCGAGCTCTTCCGCCAGCACCCCGCGCTCGGCCCGCACTGGAACGAGAGCGTCGAGGCCTACGCCAGGTACGACGCCCTCGAGACGGCTGACGGCGTGCGCTCACGGGCGGTCGAGGAGGCGGTGCGCACCGACGGACGCGACCTCCTGGTGCTGGGTGCGGAGCTCGACGCCGCCCTGCGCGGCCTGAGGCTCCCCACGCACCTGCTCCGCGCCCCGCTCGGCATGTTCGGCCAGGCGCCCGGGCTTCTGCCCGCTGCCGCGGTCACGTCGTACGCCGAGGAGGTGGGGCTGCTCACCGTGGAGACGGTGCCGGGCGTCAACCACTACACGATCCTGTTCGACCCGGCCGCCGCCGCACGGGTCGCGGCGGCGCTGGTGGGTTAGGACTCGAGGCTCTCCAGCAGCAGGTCGGCCGCCGCGTAGGGGTCGCTGTCGCCCGCCACGACCTCTGCTGCGAGCTCGTCGAGCGCGGCGTTCTCGTGCACCCCGCGCCACTGCTGCCGAAGGGCCGTGACGGCGATCGCCTCGATCTCGTCGCGGGCCCGGCGCAGCCGCCGCTGGTCGAGCTCGCCGCTGGTCTCCAGGTGCTCCCGGTGGCGCTCGATGGCCACCACGACCTCGTCGATGCCCTCGCCCTTGCTGGCGACGGTCTTGACGATCTCGGGCCGCCACGCCCCCTCGGACCGGTCGGCCAGCCCGATCATGCCCCGCAGCTCACGCCGCACCTGGTCGGCACCGTCACGGTCGGCCTTGTTGATCACGTAGAGATCGCCTATCTCCAGGATCCCGGCCTTGGCCGCCTGGATGCCGTCGCCCATCCCCGGGGCGAGCAGGATGATCGTGGTGTCGGCCATGCCCGCGATCTCGACCTCGCTCTGGCCCACGCCGACCGTCTCGACCAGGATCACGTCGCAGCCGGCGGCGTCCAGCACGCGCAGCGCCTGCGGGGTGGCCCATGAGAGCCCGCCGAGGTGACCGCGCGAGGCCATCGAGCGGATGTAGACGTCCTTGTCGAGCGCGTGGTCCTGCATCCGGACCCGGTCACCGAGCAGCGCGCCACCCGAGAACGGCGACGACGGGTCGACCGCCAGCACGCCCACCCGCTTGTCCTGCGCACGGAGGGCGGTCACCAGCGCCGCGGTCGTCGTCGACTTGCCGACCCCCGGAGAGCCGGTGAGGCCGACCACGTGGGCGTTCCCGGCGTACGGCGCCAACCCGGCCATCACCTCACGCAGCAGCGGTGAGGCGTCCTCGACCAAGGAGATCAGGCGGGCCACGGACCGTGCCTCACCGTCCCTGGCCCTCTCGACCAGCTCGGGGACGTTTCCCGTCGACCGTCTGCTCACGCGTCCTGCTCTCCCTGGATGTGGATAGTCCGAGACGTTCCCGTTGTCTGCTGGCGCAGATGACGACGGAAACGTCTCGGACTATCGAGAATTTCGCGGCCCCCTCAGGAGGAAGCGGGCACCTTGACGACCAGCGCGTCACCCTGGCCACCGCCACCACAGAGCGCGGCGACACCGGTGCCGCCACCGCGGCGCTGGAGCTCGAGGGCGAGATGGAGCACGATCCGGGCGCCGGACATGCCGACCGGGTGGCCCATGGCGATCGCGCCGCCGTTGACGTTGACCTTCTCATCGGGGATCCCGAGCTCGCGAGCCGAGGAGATGCCGACGGCGGCGAAGGCCTCGTTGAACTCGACGAGGTCGACGTCCTCGACGCCGATGCCCTCCCTGGACAGCGCCTTGGCCGTGGCGGCCGCGGGCTGGAGCTGGAGGGTGGAGTCGGGGCCGGCGACCTGGCCGTGGGCACCGATCTCGGCGAGCCAGGTCAGGCCGAGCTCCTCGGCCTTGGCCTTGCTCATCACGACGACGGCACAGGCGCCGTCGGAGATCTGCGAGGACGAACCGGCCGTGACGGTGCCGTCCTTGCTGAACGCCGGGCGCAGCCTGCCGAGCGACTCGGCGGTGGTGTCACCACGGACGCCCTCGTCCTGGCTGACCACGAGGGCGTCGCCGCGACGCTGCGGGATCTCGACCGGCACGACCTCGTCGTCGAAGACCCCGTTCTTCCACGCCTCGGCGGCCTTCTGGTGCGAGCGGACCGCGAACTCGTCCTGCTCCTGGCGGGTCAGGTGGGCGCCCGCGGCGTTGCACTCCTCGGTGAGCAGGCCCATGGCCTGCTTGGTGGTCTGGTCGTAGAGGGAGTCGTAGGCCATCGAGTCGACCAGGGTCCCGTCCCCGAACTTGATGCCCTCGCGCGACTTCATCAGCAGGTGCGGGGCGTTGGTCATGGACTCCATGCCACCGGCCACGATGATGTCGTGCTCACCGGCGCGGATGAGCTGGTCGGCCGTGGCGATCGCGTTGATGCCGGACAGGCACACCTTGTTGATCGTGATCGAGGGCACCGACATCGGCAGTCCAGCGGCGATGCCGGCGGTGCGGGCCGGGTTCTGTCCGGCACCGGCCTGGATCACCTGTCCCATGATCAGGTAGTCCACCTGCTCGCCGGACACACCGGCCTTCTCGAGCGCGGCCTTGATGGCGACGCCCCCGAGCTCGGCAGCGCTCAGGCTCTTGAAGCCTCCGAGCAGGCGGCCGATCGGGGTGCGGGCCCCGGCGACGATGACGGATCCACCAGTGGTCGATGACATGGGAGTGCCTCCTGTAGAGCAGGTCTGGGACGTCACTGACACTACTCAGCAAAGGCCCCCGGGAGGAGGGGGGTCTGCGCCAGCGAGGTGTATGACGGGTCACACCACGTTGAGGCGTGCACCCCTCTGGGCGAGGATGCCCTCATGACTGACTCCACCCCCTTCGACCTCCCGGCCCACCTGTTCACGTGTATCGACCACGTGGGCATCGCCGTACCCGACCTCGACGTCGCGACCACGATGTACCGCGAGAAGTTCGGGATGGAGGTCGTCCACGAGGAGACCAACGAGGAGCAGGGGGTGCGCGAGGCGATGGTGGCGGTGGAGCCAGGAGCTGGAT
>JBKJON010000067.1:0-3025 GCA_046595715.1 Marmoricola sp. | reverse complement strand
AATCCCATGAGCCCCTGATCCCACAAGCGCCTGCGGCAAGGAGTTATAAACCCCCAATGAGTTCCATGAGATGGCGTGTCCTGACGATCGGCGGCGCTCTTCTCGCGCTCATCCTTCTCGCGAGTTGGCTGTGGCTGGCACTCATCCGTGAACATCCGGCTCCAGAACATCGCGGCTTCGACTCGCTGGCGGTGGGTGCTGGTGGGTTTGTGACGGGGTTGTCGTTTTCTGATGATGGTTCGACGCGGTTGGTGCGTACTGATGGGTTTGGTGGGTATCGGTGGGCGGGGGATCGGTGGCGGTTGAATGTGTCGGCGGTGTCGTTGCCGGCTGCGGATGTGCGTCCTGGTCTGGGTGGTGGGGTGTTGGCGGTGGCGGTGGCGCCCAGTGATGGGTCTATCGCGTACATGGCGTTCAACCATGGTCTGTATCGCAGTGAGGATGGGGCCAGGACGTGGGCGCGGGTGCTCTCGGGGGTCTCGACGGCGGCCAACGATGATTTCCGGACGTCGGGTCCGCGGTTGGTGGTGGATCCGCGTGATCCCGAGGTGGTCTATTACGGGACCCAGCTCGGCGGGCTGTATCTGACTCGTGACGGGGGGGCGTCGTGGTCTCGGGTCTCGGCGAGGGAGATTGCGGCGCCGTTGGTGGTCGACATCGATGACAAGAGTGCCCGGGGGTCGGTGAGCAGGCCGACCAACGTGATGGAGAAGAAGCCTCATCTGGCCAGTGCGGGGATCAGTGCGATTGCGGTGGATCGTGCCGGTGGCACGGTGGGGGGTCGTAGTGCGCTCGTCTACGCCGTCTCCTACGGCAACGGTGTCTACCGCTCGCGCGATGGGGGTGGGTCGTGGTCGAAGATCAGCCCGGCAGCGATCGCCTCGGTGGGGTATCTGCGGGTGCTGGGCAACGGCGACGTGATGGTGACCTCGCGCTCGGACCCCACGGATCTGAAGGCCTTGGGAGAGGTGTGGCGGTTCCGTGGCGGGGCGTGGTCGGAGGTCACCCCCACGCCGAGCGACAACTGGCGGGTGGTTGCTGCCGACCCCAGGACGCCAGGGTTGGTGGCGGCGATGGCCTCGGGGGGTCGGCTGGCGTTGAGCCGGGACTACGGGGCGACGTGGAAGGTGCTCAAGCGCACCCAGGACTCCACGGGTGACGTGGGGTGGCTGGCGTGGGCGCTCAACGGTGGCACCAACTTCATGAGTGTCGGGGAGATCGCGTTCGACCCGGTCAGGGCGGGCCGGTTGTGGTTCGCCGAGGGCACCGGGGTCTGGTACGCCGACGTCGATGCCGGCGCGGCCACGGTGGACTGGCACAGCCAGAGCCGGGGGATCGAGCAGCTGGTCCCCACCGGGGTGGTCGCCCCGCCAGGCGGGAAGCCGTTGCTGACCGCCTGGGACCGGCCGCTCTTCCGCTCCGAGGCCCCCGAGACCTACCCGACCCGCTACGGGCCGGTGAACCGGTTCGGGTCGGCGTGGTCGATTGACTGGTCGGTCAGCGACCCGGACTACGTGGTGGCCAACGTCGCCTCCCACCAGTGGCCCAGTGACCCCAGCACGTCGGGCTACTCCACCGACGGCGGGAAGACCTGGAACAAGTTCTCCTCGATCCCGCAGGGCTCCACCAACGCGGTCACCACCTTCGGGTTCGGGTCGATGGCGGTGAGCGCCCCGGGCAACATCGTGTGGGTCCCGGCCTACGGCAGGCGACCGGAGTACACCAAGGACGGCGGGAGGACCTGGCTGCCGATCACCCTGCCCGGGGTGAGTAACTACTCCCTGGTCGACAACAAGGCCTACTACGTCAACCGGCAGGTCATCGCCGCGGACAAGACCACTCCGGGCACGTTCTACCTCTACGTCCTCAACACCGGCACCTACCGAACCACCGACGGCGGGAGGTCTTGGACCCAGATGTCGGACAACACCGCCATGAAGGGCTCCGACTACAACTGGAACGTCACGCTCAAGGCGGTCCCTGGCCACCCGGGCGAGCTCTACATCACCCCCGGCCAGCTGTCCGGGACCACCACCCAGCCGTTCAAGCACTCCACCGACGCCGGCAAGACCTGGACCAACGTCATCGGCATCACCGGGGTGACCGCCTTCGGCTACGGCAAACCCTTTCCCGGCACCGACCACCCCGCCATCTACCTCGCCGGCTACCTCAACGGCAAGTACGGCATCTACCGCTCCACCGACAACACCCGCACCTGGACCTATCTCACCGACTACCCCGACGGCAGAACCCCCACCGTCGTCGCCATCGACGGCGACAAGACCATCACCGGCCGCCTCTACCTCGCCATCGGCGGCAGCGGCTGGACCTACGGGGGTTAGCTCCGCACCTGTTCAACTCAGCGGCGTAGAAATCTGCCCGCTGTGCCGGTACGGCGCTGGGGACTTCTTGACTAGACTCCCCAAAACGCCGCGAAAACGGAGAACTGCAATAATGGTTGCCTCAGATAAGCACATAGAGGACTACAGCGACGTCGTCATTCATGTTGGTTATCACAAGACAGGTAGCACCCTCCTGCAGTCTGAATTGTTCAAAGGAGGCCATGGCTTCCTGTCCCCATGGGAGCAATCCTTCTATCACCGCCACATTCTCTTGGACCGGCCGGACCCAGGATGGGCCTCGAGAGTGAGATCGGCGTTCTCCGAAGGAATCGGCCTCGCTCGTGCGTCTGCCATGGTTCCGGTGCTTTCGTGCGAGGCGCTCTCCGGTGACATCTGGCGACTGGGGCAAGCGAACGGCTTCGGGAACTTCCACGTGGCCGAAATGCTGGCCGATGCGTTTCCCGGCGCCAAGATCATGATCGTTCACAGGGAGCAGACCTCAATGGTTGCCAGCCTGTACAAGCACAGTGTGAGGAGCCACTGGCGCTACAGTTTGAAGAGTTTTCTGGATCAAACTCCAATCTCACGAGGCATGGCGCCTTTGTTGAATTTCGGATACCTCGAGTACTCTTGGCTGGCCTCCCGGTACATCGAACTATTTGGACGAGCGAGTGTGCTCGCGC
>JBKJON010000481.1:0-6217 GCA_046595715.1 Marmoricola sp. | reverse complement strand
GCGTTGTTGACGCTCTCGAACCGGACGCGGTCCCCGGCGGGTGCACCCTGGACGGGATTGGGCTGGTTGGAGCAGTCCCCCACCGCGACCGTCACACCGTCGGAGGCGATGGCCTGGTGATCGACGCGCACACCGTTGTCGCAGACCAGGCCGATGGATTCGGCCAGCTCGGTGTTCGGGATGACTCCCACCCCGACCAGCACGAGGTCGGCCTCGATGAGACGCCCGTCGGCCAGCTCGACCCCACCGACATGGTCACCCCGGGACACGATGCGGGCGACCCTCGCGTCGAGGACGACGTCGATGCCATGCTCGCGGTGGTGAGCGAGCAGGTGCTCGGAGGTCTCCTCACCGACCGCGCGACCGACCAGGCGTGGGCCTGCCTCGAGGAGGGTGACGTCCCGTCCCATCTTGCGCAGCGACGCCGCGGCCTCGATGCCGATGAACCCGCCGCCGATGACGACCACGCGTTGCAGGGCGGGCACTCGTGCCTTGAGCTCGAGAGCGTCGTCGGCGTTGCGCAGGTAGAGCACGCCTGGGAGGTCGACACCCTCGAGCAGCAGCCTGCGCGGACGGGCGCCGACCGCGAGCGCGAGGCGGTCGAAGGCGAACTCCCGTCCGGACATGGCGTATGCGGTACCGGAGCCGTCGGCGTGCTTGTCGATCCGGATGATGCGCTGGTCCTTGACCACGTCGATGCGGTGCTCGGCCCAGTAGTCCTCGGTCCGGAACATCAGTGACTCGTTGGTGATGTCACCCTGCAGCCATTCCTTGGAGAGCGCGGGCCGCTGGTAGGGACGGTGGTTCTCGTCGCCGAGCAGCGTGATCGGGTCGTCGAACCCCAGGGCCCGCAGCGAGGTGGCGAGTGACACCCCGGCCTGGGAGGAGCCGATGACGAGCAGTCCGTGACTCATCCTCAGACCTGGGTCGAGGGGGTCGTCACGTGCAGGTCGGCGCCGTCCGGGATGCGGATCTGGCAGGACAACCGTGAGTTCTCCTGCCGGTCCTCGGCAGCACCCCACAGCATCTCGTCCTCCATCTCCTCCATCTGAGGCAGCATCGCGAGCTCGGCCGGCTCCACGAAGACGTGGCAGGTCGCGCAGGACAGGGATCCCCCGCACTCCGCGATGATCCCCGGCACCCCGCTGCGCACGGCGGTCTCCATGACGGAGTCACCCGCCGTGGCCGTTACTGTGCGGGACTGGCCGGAGTGTTCGGTGTAGGTCACTTGGGTCATCGGTTGCTCCTCTGGTGATGAGCGTGCGGGTTCTCAGACGAACTGCCGGCCACCGTCGACGACGAGCGTCTGTCCGGTGACGTAGCTGCTGTCGGGGCCGGCGAGGTAGAGCGCGGCGCCGACGATGTCCTCGGGCTGGCTGGCCCGACGCAGGGCTCCCCGGTCGACGCCGTACTGCTCGGCGTTCTCCATCAGTCCGAGGCTGGCCTCAGTCAGGGTGAAGCCGGGCGCGATGGTGTTGACGGTGATGGAGCGGCGTCCCAGCTCCCTGGCGAGGACTCGGGTCAGCGCGATCACGCCCCCCTTGGAGGCCACGTAGTGGGCCCACTGCTCCGAGCCGCTGAGCACGGTGGCCGACGACAGGTTGATCACCCGCCCACCCTCGCTCAGGTGGGGGCTCACGGCTCGCGTCATCAGCCAGGGACCTTTCAGGTTGACCCCCATCACCAGGTCCCACTCCGCGGGGTCGATGTCCTCGAAGGGGGTCCGGGTGAGGGTGGCGTACACGGCCGCGTTGTTGACGAGCACGTCGAGTCGGCCACCGCCGAACTCTGCTACGGCTGCGGCCAGCTCCTCGGTCGCGGTCACGGAGGTCACGTCGACCCGGCCGGCCCACGACTCTGCTCCCGCCTCTTTGAGCAGACGGCCGGTCTCCTCGACCCCGGCAACGTCGAGGTCAGCGACCGCCACGCGGTAGCCGCGACTGGCGAAGCCGAGTGCGAAGGCCCGGCCGAGCCCGCCGGCCGCACCGGTGACGAGCACGGTGCGCCGGGCACCCTCGATGGCCCGGTCCGTGGGGCGGGAGGCGGGTCGGTCGGTCATCGACTCAGCCTTCGAGGATCTCGACGCGACCGCTCGTGCCGTCGACACGGAGCAGCTGCCCGGTGGTGATGGTCGTCGAGGCTGAACCGGTGCCGGTGACGGCCGGCAGGCCGTACTCGCGGCACACGATGGCGGCATGGCTCATCATGCCGCCGATGTCGGTGACGGTCGCCTTGATCTTGCCGAAGATCGGTCCCCAGGAGGGAGCCGTGATGGTGGCGACCAGGATCTCCCCCTCCTGCACCTCACTCAGCTGGTCCGCGTGGGTGATGACACGGGCGCGCCCCTCGACCAGTCCCGGTGAGGCCGCCATCCCGGTGATGGCACCGTCCTCGGAGACGTCGTCACCGGCCAGCCACTGCTGCACCTGCTCGGTGGTGATGCCGTAGAGCATCATCGTGAACGGCTCGGTGATCTGGGCAGGCGGAGTGTTCAGGGCGGGTTGGGGACGCTGGCTGTCCAGGGCGTCGATGATGACCCGTCGGCGCTCGATCTCCTGGGGCCAGTAGTGCGGGCCGGTGGGCTCGGCACCCACGGCCCATCCGGTGACGAGGTCGAAGATCGCGTCACGGACCTCGCCGCGGTTGAGGTAGAGCATGTCGGCCGGGTCCTTCCAGAAGCCGGCCTGGGAGAACACGGTCGCGAGCTCGCGCACCTTGCGCCAGAACACCCCCATCGTCCAGTGCTCGATGTAGAAGTTGTGGTTCTCCACGTAGGGGTAGGCGGTCGCGGCGAGTGCGAGCTTGGCGTCGAACAGTGCCAGCGAGTCGCGGCCGAGGGAGTCGCGGTACTCCTCGACGATCCGGTCCTTCTCGGCCCGGAGCGCTGCGACCGGGCGCAGGATCTGCTGCCCGTCGTCGAGCCGACGGATGTAGTCCTTGATGTAGCCGAGCGGGATCTCCTGGTGCTCCAGCCAGTACTTGTCGTGGCCGTAGAAGCCGTTGCCGACGGTGAAGTTGAACCACGGGTCCTGGGCCGCCTCGTACGCCTCGACCCAGCCCTCGCCACCGGCTTCCCGTACTGCGGCCAGGGTGCCCGCCACGTCGTCGGTGTGTGCGAAGGCCGTCTGGATTCCCAGCTCGACCGCCAGGGCTGCAAGCTTCTTCAGCTCGTCGTCGGGGCGGAACAGCTCCATGTCGACGCCCTGGACCATCTTCGCGATGGCCTGGTCGGGGATGCCCGGGAAGACCTCCTTGCAGAACCCGAAGAAGTCGAGGTAGGCGATGTAGCCGAGGTTGAGGAACTCGAAGTGGTACTGCCAGTTCTGGTAGAGCAGGGCGATCAGCCGGTCGAAGCCCTCCATCAGCTTCTCCGAGCCGTCCATCGCCTTGCCCGACTCGATGTCCTCGAACGGCACCACCGCGGGCAGCGGCTCGAAACGCAGCTCCTCCATCTGGTCGATGGTCGCCTTCACCTTGACGTGCCACTTCTCCAGGAGGCTGTCCCAGTTCTGGAAGTAGTGGCCGGCCCGACGCTCGAACTCGGGAGCGCGTGCTGCAATCTCGTCCTCGGGCACACCCACGGGGCTCATGTAGAGGTAGCCCAGGTGGATCTTGAACTCGATGCCGTTGGCCGGCGGGATCAGCAGGTGCCGGGTGTTGTACTGCCCCAGGCACTTGACCGCGAACTCGCCACCGATCGTCTCGAAGGGCTTGAACACCGTCGGCCAGTGCTGGCTGTCGCAGAACCAGAACTTGTCGTCACCGCCGGGAGCGTTGTTGAAGACCAGGTTGTAGGGGTAGAGCTGCTCCCACCCCTCGGCTCCCTCGGGGACGGTGAGCTCGGAGGGTTTCGGGAACGACTTCAGGGTCTGGGTGAGGGTCATCGACGGTTCCTTCGGGTTGGCGGGGCTGGGTCGGGCGGGGTGGGGTCTGCTGGCGCCGGTCAGGGCCGGGAGATCGACGTGGTCAGCCCTGGGAACGCGTAGCCGGAGCTGGCTGCAGGGCTGGTCGCTGCCTCGGGCGTCTTGGGAGAGTGCACGGTCTCGGGCCGGGACTGGAGAAGCAGCAGGTCCTCGCCGTCGGGGAGATCCTTGTCGAAGGCCCACTCGATGTCCTGCGGGCACTTGTAGTGCTTCTCGGCGCGCTTGGCCATCGTGGCCACGGCGAGCAGCTCTGCGTCACTGAGGCACCGGGCCGCTCGCCTCTCGGCGTCCACCTCGCGTTCGACCAGCCTCTGACCCGAGGCGTCGACGACCAGCTCGGCGTGCTTGTCGCCGATGATCACACGCACCACGGAGAGCATCACCTTGTCGAGCAGGATGTTGTCCGGGGTGACGGTGCCGGAGACGACCATCTCCCCCACGCCGTACGACGCATCGATGACGATCTTCGACCGGTCCCCTGTGGTGGGGTCCAGGGTCATCGCCACCCCCGAGGACTTGGCGTTGACCATCTTCTGCACGGCCACCGCCATGGACAGGTCCTTCTCGGGGATGTTGTTGCGGAGCCGGTAGAGGATCGCGCGGCTGGTGTAGAGCGAGGCCCAGCAGAGTCGTACGTGCTCACGGACGGCGTTGTAGCCGGTGAGCCACAGGTAGGTGTCCTGCTGTCCGGCGAAGCTCGCGTCGGGAAGGTCCTCGGCCGTGGCCGAGGACCGGACCGCCACCGGGGTCTCGTCCTCGAACCTCGACTGAAGGGCGGCGTAGGCGGTGGTCAGGCAGTCGTGCACCACGGTGGGCACCGGTCGCGTCTCGATCTGCTCCCGGATCTCGGCGGAGACCCTGTCGACGCTGGCCAGGTCCTCGGGGTCGAGGCCTGCGAGGCACTCCTCGATCTGGGTGCCGAGGCCCGACTCACGCACGAAGTGGTCGTAGGAGGCAGTGGTGACGGCGAAGCCGGGCGGGACCGGCATGCCCGCTGCGGTCATCGTGACGAGCGAGGCGCACTTGCCACCCAGCAGTTCGAGGGTCGGCTCCTGGTCGTCGTCGAAGAACACGATGTAAGGACTGGCCATCTCAGGACTCCCAGGTGACGGGGACTGCCACGGGGGCACGGAAGGAGAGGTTGCGGCCGAAGGCGATGTCGGCATCGTCAGCGAGGCGCAGGCCCGGCGCGAGCCGCGCGACCTCCTCGAGGGCGACCTTGGCCTGCAGCTTGGCGAGCAGGTTGCCCAGGCAGTAGTGGATGCCGAACCCGAAAGCCAGGTGCTCGCGGGCGTTGGACCGGCCGCTGTCGAAGGTGTCCGGATCCTCGAAGTGCGACTCGTCCCGGTTGGCGGAGCCCATCAGCAGCAACAGGTTCGCGCCCTGGGGAAGGTCCACGCCGCCGATGCTCGCCGGCCTGGTCGCCCTTCGGCGCCAACCCACGATGGACGGGCTGAACCGCAGCACCTCGTCGATGGCCCCGGCGATCCGGGTGGGATCAGCGACGAGGCCCTCCCACTGGTCGCGATGACCGAGCAGCACCCGCAAGGCATTCGAGATCAAGGTCGTGGTGGTCTCGTGACCGGCGAACAGGAGGGAGTAGCACACCGAGGCGATCTCGTGGTCCGTGATGGGATCACCCTCGTCCTGCATCCGGACCAGGTCACCGACCAAGCTGTCCGGGTGCCCCGCATGTGCCACGGCGACGAGTCGCAGGCACTCCTGCCAGTACTCCACGAGGTTGTGGGCGTGCGGCACCTGCTGCTCGTCGGAGAGGTCACCCCACGTCATCGCTGCCCGCGAGTCCGACCAGCGCTTGAACGTCTCGACCTGGCTCACGTCCGCACCGATCAACGTGAGGATCGTGATCGTCGGCACGTCGTAGGCGAGGTCGCGCACCAGATCACCCCGCCGGTCAGGATGGGACAGCATCGTCTCGACGAGGTGGACCACGTTGGCCCTGATCGCCGGCTCCAGCAACTTGTAGCGCCGCGGGGTGAACGCCTTGGCCACCACCTTGCGGATGCGGGTGTGTTCCGGCGGTACCCGGGCGGAGAGGCCGCTGTAGGCCGTGAACCCGCCCTCCTGCATGATCTGCTTCGCCTCGGCGCCACGCTCGCGGACAGGGGCCTGGGCGTTCTCCGAGGAGAAGGTCTCCCAGTCCTCGAAGACGGACTTGATGTCGTCGTACCTCGTCACGACCCAGCAGTCGATGCGCTCGTCGTACATCACTGGCTCATCGACTCGCATCGCGGCGTACGACGGGAACGGGTCGGTCTGCTCGAACGGCTCGT